>JAICIH010000070.1 GCA_025924475.1 Bryobacteraceae bacterium | reverse complement strand
TCCAGGAGCCCATAGATCGTAAAGGCTGCATCGCGAATCCAGGTGTAGCGATAATCCCAGTTCCGCACTCCGCCTATGCCTTCCGGTAATCCGCACGTGGGAGCGGCGACGATGGCTCCGGTCGGTTCGTAAATAAGCAATTTCAGAGCCAGCGCCGAACGCATGACCATCTCTCGCCAGCGTCCGGTATACGAGCACCGTGAAGACCATTTCCTCCATTTATCGATGGTCTCTTGAAATACCTGCTCCGCATACGCGGCGATATCGGGCGGCGTTTTGTGGCCGCCTTCACCCGCTATTTCGACAACAAAAGTTTGCGTCTCGTTTTCGTGTAAGACGAATTTGGCGTGTGCATTATTGTTATCGCGCCGCTCGAACGGAACGGTACCCCTGAGAACCAGAGTCGCCTCGCGCGCCGCAAAACGAGCGCTTGTCTTGTCAATCTCGAGTTCATGCGATTGCCGCGCATAATCGAATGCCGGCGCGCAGTCCACGCAAAAAGGGACCGATCCCCGCACGCATCGCACGATGCGCACGATTGCCTGGGCGCCGTACGCGCTATCGTGCCAAGGCATGAAATCGACTACCTCGCCCACTCCATCCGTGCTTAGAAAGCGCGTGACCAGCACGTTTGTATCCGGCAGGTACATCTGTTTTGTGCGGCCTTCGGCCGTGGACCAGATTCGAAATGCCCCACCTTTCTTGTCATCGAGAATGGCGCCGAATACGCTAGGCGAATCGAAGCGCGGCAGGCAGCACCAATCGATCGAGCCGTCGATTCCTACTAACGCCACCGTGTGAAGGTCCCCGATTACTCCGTAGTTATCGATATTTTTGTAGGGCATGCGTACACTATCCATTTTGGACTGTCCTTTGCGGCCTATATGACCAAACCTTTAAAAATCGCCCTTGCCGGACTGGGACGCATGGGAAGCGTCCATGCGCTTCATCTACATGAACTCGCGCGCGACACGCAGACCTGCGAGCTTGCCGGGATCGCCGATCTTGATACCGCTCGCGCCCGCCGTTTTTGCGATGAGATTGGAATTCGCGTCCCCGTCTTCGCCAGCATCGACGAACTGGCCGATGCCGGTGTTTGCAATGCGACGGTGATCGTCACACCAACGAATAATCACCGCGAACATGCCGCGCGCTTAATCGCCGCAGGCCATCGTGTTCTGCTGGAAAAGCCATTGACAGGAACTCTTGAAGCGGATCGGGAATTTGCCGCTGAGCTGGATCGCGATCACCCGCACTCCGTTATGCTTGCCTTCCAACGCCGCTACGATGCCGCGCTGGTCTATGCGAAGCAGCTCATGGAAAGCGGCGCCATTGGGCGCGTGTTCAAAATTTACTCGGCGCTCGAAGACTCAAATCCCGCTCCTAATGGATACCAAAGCGGCGGGATCTTGCCCGACATGTCCGTACACAATGTCGATGAAATTCTATGGCTGACCGGCCGCGTTCCTTCACACGCACTCGCCATCGGCTCCCGCATTTATAGCCACGCCCATACGACGTGTCAGGAAGATTTCGACGATGCGCTTCTCTATCTCTGGTTTGATCAAGAGCTTGTCGCGCAAGTGCAGGTTAGCCGCAACCATGTTTCCGGCTATCGGGTGGAAACCCGCATCTTTGGCGAAGAAGGCCAGATTCAAATCGGCACCTTCGATCAAAAGCTTTTGGAAGTTACAGTCACTGCTTTTGGGCGGCGAGGCAGCAAGGAGCCGCTGGCTCATCGAACATTTCCGGCGCGCGATTATGGCCGGCCGTTGCCGGAATTCGTCGACCGCTTTGGCGCCGCTTACAAAGCAGAACTGGCGTCCTTTATCGATTGCTGCACAGCGGGCGCGCCTTTCCCGGCCACACACCGCGATGGTTTACGCGCCCAGGAGATCATTTCCGCCGGTATGCGCGCCATTGCAGGTCCCGCGCAGGCGGCGCGTGTTGCTAACTGAACTTCGTAATTCGCCACAACGCTACGCCGCCAGCTACTAAAACGACCAGCATCGCCAGGCTGAGCGCCGCTAACCATCCCATTCCGATTTCCATTTCAGGTACTCGCGCCATTGCTCCCAGCGCCACGAATATGAAGACGGCGGCGGCGATGAAAAGCCAATCTGTCGGTGTCCGGGCGCCACGCTTTGACTCGGGTTCAAGTCCCGCCATGCGCGACACTACATAGTTGGGATCAATTCGATAAAGGTTTACTTCCCGTTGAGCGGCTTCCTGCCAGCTCGAATATTCGTTATCCGATGCCGACGAAGAGGCGATCGCCACGGCGCCCGCCGCCATCAGAAGCGAGCCGCCGATGACTTCCACATAGACGTTTCCCGTCAACCCGTGCAGCTCGCGAAAAACAAAAATAGCCCAGAGTAGCCCCCACAGCTGATTCGTATTCGACAGAGGAATGCCACGGCTGATGCCCACATACTTCGTGGCATAGTTCTGGAACAGGTCGCCCACTACCCACATGAACCCGCCAAGCGCAGGCCAAAATAAAATTGCGCGGTCTGCAACCAGCTCTTGCCAAAGCGCCCCTGGCCCGCCGAGAAACCCAATGGCTAGCAACGTGACTGTCGTCATCTCGCCAAAGGTAAAGAACGTTAGAAACGTGAGCGGATTCATTCCTGTGATGTAGGCCTTCCGATAGGGGATGTACATCGAACCGAACATCAGTCCGGCGCCGACCGCGGCCGCGATCCCACGATAAGGATTGCCATGTACCGCCTCGGATGTGGATGCCGCCGATAGCAGCGCCGCGCCGGCAAAGATGACTAGAGCTCCGCCCACAACACCGGCCTTTCGAAGCCAACCTGCCCGATGCAATTCCTTGAACAGCAGCGTGCCCCACAATATGCCTACAAGGCTATTCGAGTTCCACAGCGGAAAAGCAAGACTCAAGCCGATATCTTTTACGGCGAATATCGTCAGCGTATTGCCAACCGCCCACAAACAGCCCGCCATCACGCCCCACACAACCAAGTGAGGCACTTGGCGCGCATCGGCGAAGGTATCCGAGGTGCCGCGAATAACCGCTGGCAGGCTCCAGCGCGAGATAAAGGCGCCGAAGACCATCATGAACGAGATCACTAGCGGTGAAACGGAAACCGTAACGAGCTTCGTCGGCGCCTCCGCCCCGGCCAGCCACAGCGCCGCCGCGACTCCGCAGAAAATCCCTAGCCGGTGGAGTGTTCGCTGTCGCGAGCGATTCATGCGACCAGGCGCAGCAGCGCCAATCCCACTAGCAGAATAATGAATGGAACCCAAAACTGCACGTCCTTAAAGATGGCTTGCCAGCGCATTGGCGGATGATCCATGTTCTCTACGGTATGACAGAAGGAACCGAATGCACGAATATGACACAGTTTTGAAAGGATTGCTGCAAGGATCTCCCAATTCAATCCTGGAGCAGATTGCGGGTGCTCGAGCAGCGCGTTGGTTCAACGTGGAATTGCCGGAAGTGCAACAAACCCGTGTCGATCTGCTCTTCGAGTCGGCGCAGTCCATACCGGAGTTGATTCACCTGGAACTGCAGAGTACCAATGACCCACAATTGCCTCTGCGCATGGCCGAGTACTCGCTGCGTGTCTATCGCAAGTTTCAACGGTTTGCGAGGCAGATCGTTTTATACGTGGGCGATGCCGAGATGCGAATGCCCGCGGAACTGGTAAGCAACAATCACATCTGCCGCTACACAATTATGGATATTCGCACGCTCGATTCCGAGCCGCTGTTGAATAGCTTGCTGCCGGCCGATAACGTGATCGCCATCCTCACGCGCCTCCGCGATCGAAAAGCCGCGATTCGCCGGATTCTTTCCAGAATCGCTACACTGGAAACAAGCGCCAGGGATGCGGCATTCGCTCAATTGCTAATCCTGGCCGGACTGCGTAAGCTAGGAGAGTCGATTCGAACGGAGGTTCAAGCTATGCCGATCATGCACGACATTATGGACCACGAAATCATTGGTCCTGCCATTCGACAAGGCCTCCAACAGGGCATGCAACAAGGCCTTCAGGAAGGCCGTCAACAGGGTCTTCAACAGGGTCTTCAGCAGGGTCTTCAGCAGGGAATGGAACAAGGCAGGCAACAGGAAGGTATATCCATCCTGCGCCGCCAGATTGAAAAACGCTTTGGACCGCTGTCGCCCGCGCTCGAAGAACGCCTCATCGGCCTCTCTATCGCCGAATTGGAAGATTTGTCGCTTCGAGTCTTGGACGCACAAAGCGTGAATGACTTGTTCGGCCTCTGAAACATTTTCCGGATGAACGTGCGGCGGCGGGATTTCATCGCGGGCCTGCTTGGAACGAGTGCACTCGCTTCACAGGCCAGACCGCTTAATTTGAAGATCCAAAACTTCAAGACGTTTGTAGTCAACGCAGGCAGCGTGAACTGGGTATTTTGTAAGATCTACACCGATCAAGGCTTGGTAGGCCTTGGTGAGGGATCGGTTACCAGCAAGGAAGCCACTGTCGCACAGGCCATCATGGACAACGAACGCCTGCTTGCCGGCAAAAACCCGGCCGACATCGAATACCTATGGCAGAGCATGTTCCGCAACCCGCGTTGGCGCGGCGGACCCATTCTGAACTCTGCTATCAGCGCTATCGAGAT
Source organism: Bryobacteraceae bacterium (assembly GCA_025924475.1). Lineage (GTDB taxonomy): Bacteria > Acidobacteriota > Terriglobia > Bryobacterales > Bryobacteraceae > Bog-105. Next base: position 14,867 of record JAICIH010000070.1, on the reverse strand, counting down.
CGCCCTCTGGGATATTCTCGGCCAGGCGCTCGAGGTACCGATTTATAAGCTTCTGGGCGGAGCCGCTCGCGAGCGGATTCGCATGTATCTCGATGTCGCGGGAACTCCCGAAGCTTTCCTGCACGCCAAAGAAGCTGGCTACACCGCTGCAAAATCCGCTCTCCCGAGCGCTGAGCACGATCTGATGCGGCCCAATCACGCCGTGCAAGCTGCCATTCGGACGGTGGAAAGCATCCGAAAAGCCGTTGGCGACGACTTCGATATCTGCATCGACGCTCATGGCCGGCTGACCACGCCCATGGCAGTCGACTTCTGCACTGGCATCGAGGAATTCCATCCCTTCTTCGTCGAAGAGCCGACGCAATTGGAAGATCTCGGCGAATTAGCGCTGCTGCGCCAGAAGACCAAAGTCCCGCTGGCCACCGGCGAGCGTCTGTTCACCAAATATGGATTCGCCGATATCTGCTCTCGTCATCTGGTCGATTACGTTCAGCCTGATGTCTGCCACGCAGGCGGAATTTTGGAATTGAAAAAGATCGGCGCCTTCGCCGAGACTTATCGCATTGCCATGGCTCCGCACAATCCGCAGAGTCAGGTGAGTACTCTGGCATCGTTGCATGTCGATGCCACTACACCCAACAGCGTCATCCAGGAATCGACCGCCAATCAAGAGCAGTGGAGGATAGATTTGTTTGACGGAAACGTCATAACGGTTAAGGACGGCTACGCGGACTTGCCGTCCAAGCCGGGATTGGGCGTCAAACTCAACGAAAGCGTGGCTGCGAAACACCCATATAAACCAATTGACCGGGGACACTACCGATTCGGCGATGGATCGATAGCCGACCACTAGCGTTTTTCGAGCGACCTCTGAAAGCCGATGTGCATCCTCTAATGGTGCCGCCCGATTCCGCAAACAATTCGCAGCTGCTGTTGCCGATCCAGCCGGACGACCACGTGGAAGGCTCTCCTCAAGCCCGTTACACGCTGGTTGAATACGGCGACTATGAGTGCCCGGCGTGCGGCAGTCTCTTCCAAACCATTCGCCAGCTTCACGCGAAATTCGGCTCCGATGTCCGGCTGGTCTTCCGGCACTATCCCTTATCCGGGATTCACCCCCACGCCGAAATGGCCGCGGAAGCCGCCGAAGCGGCGGCTGCGCAAGGCCGCTTCTGGGAAATGCACGACCTGTTATTCGAGCATCAGGACGCACTTCGCACCAGGGACCTTTATAAGTATTGCGATCGCCTTGGACTCGACTCCAGGCGATTTCGTACTGAACTCAAACAGCACAAGCACGAAGACAAGGTGCGCGAGGACTTTCGGCGCGGCGTAGCAAACGGAGTCTACGGAACGCCGGGTCTGTTCATGAACGGTATTCGTCACAACGGCGCCCTGGATCTGGACTCGATTCTGATAAAGCTGAAAGAAATAGACCTGTCCTAAGCCCAGCCCACATTAGCTCTTAGAAATCGTCGGGCCTACTACCAATCAACACAAATTCATAACCAGAACTAGGCGTAATACGTACTTGGCCGCTCCTGAATGAGTCGTATAAGCCGATAAGCCTCGTAGGCGCCCGCTCGCGGCTTTCGACCGGCGCCTGGAAAAGGAAATGAAGATTCGCAGGTTCCTGGTTATCGCACTGTGCGCGTTCATCGCCGCTTTGTCTTTGACGGTCGTGGTTCGAAAGCTTGCCACGTTTGGTTCGCTCGCCGGCCACACCACGCCGGCAACGGCAAAGGTTTCCCCGCTGATTCGATCCTTGCGCCCGAACTATCCATATTCGGTCATAGCGGGAGGGGCATACTCCCCAGCCGAATTGCACTATGCAAACCAAACCGACGCTGTCGTTCGTGCGCACTACGCGACCTTCAATTTGAAATTGGCGCACGTTGTCCAACTCACTGACGATCGCTTTCAATACGCCTCTTATCGAATTAAGAACCAGATCTATTGGACGCGCAAGAAACTGCGCATTCACAAAGGAGAATATCTGCTGACGGATGGCGTCGCGTTCGCAAGGGCCCGTTGCGGGAATCGTTTGTCCGATACACCGCAGCTTCCGGTAGCAACCCAGGAACCGGCAGCGGCACTGCTATCGATGCCGCCCGTCCGTCCCGAGATGTTGCCCAAATTGGAACTGGCGCAGGCGCCCCCGCTTGGTACGGTGATTGAAACTGCACCGCGGCTTGCTCCGGTGCTCCCAAACGCAGTAGAAGCGATTCCGCTCCTCGAACAATCCGCGCTACCGCGGCCGCCAGCCCCAGATCCGATGTTTCCTGTGATCCCGCGGCCGATTCCGCGCCAGCCGCCCCCGACGTTCTCAGCACCTCCGCCGCTGAACCCGCCGCCACCGCCTATTCTGCCGGTTCCGGAGCCTGCCAGCATTTGGCTATTTATCCTGACATTTTGTGTTTCTTTATGGGCAATGACGCGCGCCCTGCCGGTCGGAAAAGCAAAACGTCCGCCGGAATAGCTCTCACCTTGCGAGAATGAGAGCGGCCATGGTCGCTCTTTTACTTCTCATTGCTCTCGAAAGCCCTTCGACGGCTACTCCGAAGTCCCCCGAAGAGGCCGTACATCGTGCCTGGAACATTCTTGATGAAGGCATAGATAACCAGGATGCCGCCAAGCGAGCGAAGGCCGTACACGCGCTAGGCCTGCTGCGCACCTCCCGGCGTGCCCAGAAAAACGTCGAAAAAGCGCTCGAGGACGAGAACGCGGATGTCCGTGTGGAAGCGGCCGCCGCACTTGGACGCCTGGGCGCCAGGTCGGGCCGCCCCAAATTGCGGCGCGCGCTCGACGACAAGGAGGTCAAGGTCGTCATTGCTGCCACTAACGCCCTTTACGATCTCAAAGATCCGATCGCATTCGACGTCTACTACGCCATTCTGGTCGGCGAGCGCAAAAGCAGCAGCGGCTTGCTGCAATCGCAGCTTGACCGGTTAAAGAACCGTACGGAACTGGAAAAACTCGCCTTCCAGACGGGTATTGGCTTCGTTCCCTTTGGTGGCATGGGCTACGAAGCCTGGAAGACCATCACAAAAGACAACGCGGCGGCGGTGCGCGTGCTTGCCGTGGAAAGATTAGCCCAGGACCCCGATCCCAAAAGCGCGGATGCGCTGATTCAATCGCGCTTCGATAAGAGTTGGCAGGTCCGCGCGGCGGTCGCCAGCGCTATTGCGGAGCGGCGGGATCGCTCCTTGCTCGAACCAGTTGCCGCCATGATGGACGATAGCAACGACAATGTGCGATTTGACGCCGCGGCCAGTGTCGTGCAATTGTTCCACGTGCGATCGTCTCGAAAGAAGTGAAACGTGTCCTGATTGTTTTCGCATTGGTCGCCGCCCTGCGCGCGCTTCCGCCGGCCAGGGACTCAGCCTCTGACGGCACACCCGATTTCCTGCGCTTGGACAAGCAAGCCGACCGCGAAGCGTTCCGCCGCTGGTTCACTTTCCTGGCGGAAGTGGAATATTTCACTCTTGCGGCCGAGCGTCCCGCCGAGATCGTCGATTGTGCCGCGCTTGTCCGCTACGCCTACCGCGAGGCTTTACGGGAACATGGCCCGGGTTGGTCCGATCGATTGCGGCTTTCGTTCGTCCCGGCAATCGAACCCGTTCGCAAATACAACTATCCGCACACGCCTCTCGGCGCCTCCTTATTCCGAGTTCGTCCGGGCGCTTTTAAGCCCGCCGATCTCACCAACGGCGCTTTCGCGCAGTTTGCCGACGCAGAAACATTGGCACGCTTCAATACCTTTCGCGTCAGCCGTGATGTCCGTCGCGCCCGGCCCGGCGACCTGTTTTTCTTTCGCCAATCGGTCGAGCGCATGCCGTTCCACACTATGATTTTTGTAGGGCAAAGTCAGATTGAGCGCAGCAAGATCCCTTACGTGGTCTACGACACCGGTCCGGACGGGGAGGCGGCCGGCGAAATTCGCCGCCTTTCTCTCGATCAACTCTTGCACTTTCCCGATCCAAGATGGCAACCTAGAGAGGCGAATCCATCTTTTCTCGGCGTGTTTCGCTGGAACATCTTGAAGCCCATTTCATGACGGCCAAGTTGCCCTCCTTTGTGCGCGTGGTCCTGGCGTTGACCGTGGCCGCCCCGCTCACCTGCCAGAACGAAGCTCAGCCGTATTTCTCTCTTTCGAGCAATCGCACTTTTGGATCGCACGACCGGCCCTCGATCATGCTTTCGGGCACACAAATCGATTCGGTCCAGATTCGCGTCTACCGCATAAAAGACGCGCTGCAGTTCTTTACTCAAATTGAGGATCCGCACTCATTCGGCGGCCGCTACCCGCGCCCTACCGGCAAACGCACTCTGCTCGAAAGCATTCACGCCTGGAAGCGCAGCCTGCGCCGCCAGATTCGACTCAATTTGCGCGGGCAGTTTACCGAATCCCCGAGCGCCCATTTCGCGCAATGGTTTCCGAAAAAGCCCAAGCCGGTTTCGTCGGCAGCGAGGGCAACTTACTACGCCGCCGCTCCCCTTTTGAATCCGCAGCAGCTTGTACTGTCATTTGTCCAGCCGCTGGGCGCGAAGGTAAGTTGGAAATCGACGGAAGTTCCCATTCCCGTCCGCGAGAAAGGTGTCTTTTTAGTCGAGGCGGTCAATGGCGCTCTGCGCGCCTATACGATTGTTCTCGTTTCCGATACTGCGTTGGTTACAAAAATCAGCCGCAGCCATATTCTTGCTTGGCTGGCAAATCGTGAAACCGGCGAACCGATCCCGCACGCCATTATTTCTTCAGTGATACGCGATGGCCAGCCCGTCCGAGTCGAAACCGATGGCGACGGACTCGCTCAATTGGCCATGCCCGCGAAACCGGCGACCGGTCTGCGCGTTGTCGCTGCCAACGGAGCCGACCTTGCTGTAAGCAATCTCGGCGAATGGAGCTTTTCATCGCTGAGCCGCAATTGGACGGGCTACGTCTACACCGACCGGCCCGTGTATCGGCCTGGCGACACCATGCATTTTCGCGGAATTCTACGTCTCCAGTCTTCGACCGGATATGACGTGGCTTCGGCGCAAAATTTTTCCGCCGAAATTACCGGCCCCGACGGAAATTCGGTCTATCAAAAAACCCTTACCACGAATTCGAACGGCATCCTGCACGACGAATTTTCTTTGCCGCGGGACGCCGGGCTCGGCAGCTATTACATCCAGATCCATGCCGGCGATAGCATCGCCGGCGGCGGCAATTTCGAAGTGCAGGAATATAAGAAACCGGAATACGAAGTTCGTGTCACGCCTGCCAAGCCGCGAGTTCTCGAAGGTGAATCCGTTTCCGCCACGATTGACGCCCGCTACTACTTCGGCGAGCCGGTCAATGGCGGCAAGGTGAAATATTCCATCTATCGCACTCGCTACTGGTTTCCTTTCTGGTACGACGCCGACGAAGATTCAAGCGAATCGGAAGGCGGTAATGCCTTCGACGATGAATCCGGCGAGCAGATCGCACAAGAAGAAGGCAGCCTCGATTCCGACGGCAGACTCATCGTCACGATTCCGACCACCGTCTCCGATAATAAGATCGACTATCGCTACCGTATCGAAGCCGGTGTCACCGACGCCGCCGGCCGCGAGATCGCGGGGACCGGGTGGCTGATCGCTACTTATGGATCATTCGTGGTCAATGTGACGCCGACAAACTATTTCTTTGCTCCGTCCACTACTGCGCGCTTCCGGCTGGAAACCCGCGATTACGATAATCGTCCGTTATCTTCGGCGGCTCACTTGGAACTGGCTTCTTATAACTTTCGCGATCGCTCCGCAGGACGCGTCGTAAGCCGGGCAGACGTAACTACGGGTGCGGACGGCACAGCGACGGCGGAACTGCAACTCCCGGCGCAGGGCGGCTCCTATCGCGTGCGCGTCAACGCTCCGAGCGCGAACGGCCGCAGCGTCGAAGATTCAACATTCATTTGGGTATCGGGCGCTGGAAACAACTGGTATTCGGGTGAGCAGCGCACGGTACAAATCATTCCCGATAAAAAAAGCTACCGCGCCGGAGAAACGGCGAAAATTCTTTTGGTGACCGGAAAGGCGAATACGCCCATCTGGGTCACCGTGGAAGGGCGCGATTTGCGAACCGCCAAGCTGCTGCGCTCCTCCGGAGCAACTGCCGAATTCGATTACACGGTTTCGGCGGACGACCAGCCTGGCTTCTTTATCAGCGCGCAGTTTCTGCGCGGCGGAGAAATTTATCAAGGCGAAAAGAGAATCAAAGTTCCGCCCGAAGATCACAAGCTGAATGTCACTTTGAAGACCGACAAGCCGCAGTATCTGCCCGGCGAAACCGCTACCTATGCGATTGACGCGACCACGACAACGGGCCAGCCAGCAGCCAATGCGGATCTGAGTCTTGGTGTCGTCGATGAAGCAATCTACGCAATCCGGCCCGATTACACACCCAATATTCTCGATTACTTTTATGGCCGCAACTATAACAGCGTGTATACCGACAATTCCCTGACCTACTATTTCAACGGCGAGGCCGGTACGCGTCGCATGCGCCTGGCGGCGCTGCGCCGTCCTTCTCAGCTCGCGCAACTCAAGCCGGAACGCCTAGTAAGACCCAAAGTGCGCAAAGCTTTTCCGGATACGGCGTTCTGGGCGGCCGATATCACGACAGACCGCGCCGGACACGCCAACGTGAAAGTATCGTTGCCGGATTCGCTCACAACCTGGCGAGCGACGGCGCGCGGCGTGACGCCAGACGCGCGTTACGGCGGCGCGGTTCTAAAAACCATCGTCCGAAAAAATCTGATCGTGCGATTGGCTGTTCCGCGATTCTTTGTGCAGGGCGATGAAGTCGTCATTTCCGGTTTGGTGCACAACTATCTGCCGACGGCGAAAAAAGCGCGCGTCTCGGTTCATGTCGAAGGCCTCGACGTTACTTCCGGCGGTACGATGCAAGAAGTCGAGATTGCCAGCCGCGCCGAAGCCAAAGTGGATTGGCGCGTGAAAGCGCAATTGGTGCGCCATGCCAAAGTCACCGCCGAAGCGTTGACGGATGAAGAATCGGACGCTCTCGAAATGGATCTACCGGTCAACCCTCCGGGCGTGCCTGTGCGCCAGAGCAAAGGCGGAACGCTCACGAACACGGCATCTACTGCGCTCGATTTCACTTTCCCGTCGGACGCGGTTCCCGGCTCGCGGTCTTTATCGATACGGCTATTGACTTCGATTGCAGGGAGCATCTTCAATGCTCTCGATTTCCTGACCTCGTTCCCGTACGGCTGCGTGGAGCAGACGATGTCGAGCTTTCTGCCTGATCTCATGGTGAACAAAGCCATGCGCGAGCTGAATCTTAAAGAACCGGTCGACCAGAATTCGCTCAAGGAAAAGATTCAGGCGGGGCTCGATCGCCTGTATACGTTCCAGCACGAAGACGGCGGCTGGGGCTGGTGGCAGAGCGACGAAAGCCATCCATTCATGACGGCTTGCGTCGTCGCAGGTCTCTCAGAAGCGCGCGCCGATGGTGTAGCCGTGAAACCGGAAGCCGTCGATAGAGGCGCGGCCTGGATCAAAAAAGCTCTCGATCAGGAAAAGAATCTGGCACCCGACTTACGCGCATACTTGGCCTACGCTCTTGCGATAGCGGGCCGCGTCGACAGAACGGCGGTCGATCGCAGCTACGCTGAGCGCACTTCGCTTTCTCCCTATGGAACGGCTATTTTGGGCTTGGCATTTGACACCATTAAAGACCCGCGCGCCGCCGAACTGGCGCGCCGGCTCGTAGCCACAGTACGCGAGAACGGCGAAGAAGCCTCGTGGCCTGCTGAGCGCGACGAAATGCTCGACTTCTCGGCTGACATCACACCGGAAGCAACCGCCTATGCTTTGAAGTTGTTGACCCGCCAACAGCCGGATAGCTCGCTGCTGCCGAAGGCCGCTCTTTGGCTGGTAAACCATCGCAATCAAGGTTACTGGTGGAGTTCGACAAAGCAGACCGCCATGGTGATTTACGGTCTGATCGATTATCTAAAGGCCACCAACGAACTGCATCCCGATTTATCCGCCACGGTAACGGTGAACGGCCGGGCCACTGCGACGCTCGCCTCCCCGGAAATTGTTCTCGACGAAAGCAAGCTGCAATCCGGGCTTAACCAAATTCAGATCGCGGCGAACGGCCGCGGGCGGCTCTATTATTCTGTTGCCGCTACTCATTACTCCAATCAGGCGCGTATGGAGAAGCAGGCAAGTGTTTCGCTCAATATCCTGCGCGACTACTATCGCCTTGTTCCATCGAACACGGACGGCCGCATTGTTTACAACCTTGTTCCGCTGGATGGTACGGTCTCGCAAGGCGATATGCTCGCGGTACGCCTGACCGTTACCGGCTCCGATTGGAATTACCTGATGATGGAAGATCCGATTCCGGCCGGCGCCGAGTTCATCGAGAAAGACAATCTATACGAAATCCGGAACCGGCCGCCGTGGTGGCGTTATTGGTTTACGCGGCGCGAGTTGCACGACGACCGGATGGCGATTTTCCAAACGCATTTCGCAAACCGGCAGCAGCAGTATTTCTACCTGCTGAAAGTCGTCAATCCGGGCCTGTTCCACGTGAGCCCAGCGCGAGTGCAGCCGATGTATCAGCCCGGCTATCAAGCCACCACGGAAGCGAGGACGCTCGAAGTACGATGACACGCTCGCACGCCGCGCTCGGCATCACTCATTTGATCGGAAACGCGCTACTGCTTTGGCTTGGCTACGCGTGGCTCGGTATGGCGGAAGGAAACGGGCTCCATCTCGCCGGAAGCGCCGCCGTCCTCCTCCTTTTCGGTTTGGGCGCTTTGTGGCTGCATGCTACCGCGCTGGCATTTTTCGCGCAGACGCCGAATGCCAGCTTTGCGGCGGCTGCCCGCACCGCTCTGCGCCGTCTTCCCAGGCTTTTCGTACTGGCCATTGTTGTCGTATTTCTCTACATCTTGCTCTCCTACTGCTATAGCGCGTTCGACCACACCGCGTTTATGATCGGCTCCTGGCTGACCATGACATTGCGCAAGCCCGTGCCACCGGCGCGCGTGCTCGATTGTTATCACGCGCTCATCTGGATTCTGCGCTGGATCGTGATTCCGGCGCTGGCGCTGCCTGTTGCAGCACGTTTAGTTTCGAAGACAGCGCGGCTCTTCCGGCGTTGGCCGTATTGGCTGGCGGCCGGTGCGCTACTTCTGCTGGCCATATGGGTTCCATTAAAGCTCCTCGATTGGATACCAAACGTATCCGGATTCAGCGCCGAGGCTGCCAGCTTCGCGGCCCGCATCGGCACCGGTTATCTGCTGTTCGTAGCGGCCTTGCTTGTTCTCGAGTTCCTGACATCGGCCGGCAAGCCGCGCGAGAGCCAGCCCAGTACCGCAGTCTCGCCGTAGCGATCGATCAGCGCAGCCACGCGCGTCTTTGCGTCTACGTATGCGCGCTGCGCACGCTCGCGATCCTGCCGCTGGCGAATCCCCGCATCGTCTTCTTGTGCTTTCGCCGCAGTGCCCGAGGGATTATCGAGCCACTCCACCAGCCCTTCGCGGAACCAGAGAGGCAGGCCGGGCGCGGCGCGGCTTTCCACCATTCCATGCAGCATTTCATGCCGCAGTCCGGCGCGCGCCTGCATGTCGATACGCAAACCGCTGCTGCGCGCCGCCACCCAGCCCGGTTCGCCCGTGGCGTTGCGGAATGTGTCTACGTCGGGATAGACATAAATCTGCCAATCCGCAGAAGGCTGCCAGGAGAATCGCCGTTCCAGGTCCCGGCGAATGCCCTCCGAACGCGCCAGCAATTTTTGGTCGCGCTCAGGGCGCACCGTCCATAACGTCACGCCTTCGCCGCCAAGGCGTGTCCATTGAATGCCGACGCCGGTGCGAGAAACTTTCGTACCGGGATAGTAGAACGCGAGAATTTCGCGATAGGTCTTCCCCGCCCCGGCCATCGCGTCCGCGCCGTTTTGACACAGCCCGACTCCGTGGCCTTGTCCTTTCCCTCGAAAGTGCAAACCCTCGACTTCGTACTGCTCGCTGCGGAGTGTGTTCCATCCCAACGCGCGTCCGACGGCGAAACGAAATGAGCCGGCCGCAATCGGAACCGATCGCGTCTTGCCGACCAGCGCCAATGTCTTTGCGCGGCCTGATGCGGTGCGTTGCAAGACACTCACGCTGGTTAAATCTTCGGGCACGTTAAGGCCCGCTAACTTCAAGGCAAGGATTAACTGTCGCGGCGCGGCCGTCCAGCTCCAAAAATCGGGTTTGCAATACGGATCTTTCTGCACGCGTAAATAAGGCGCGGAAAAATCCGGCCACACTTCGCTGCGGCCTCCACAATTACGCGAATACACGGAAAACGCCGGCTTGCCTTCGTACCACAGCAGTTCACCTTGCGTCGCCGCCGCGGCCTCTCGCACGCGTTGGTTTATTGCGTCCAGATCGAGCCGCTGGCAATGGGTCGTGTCGCAGAAATCATAACCCTCCGAAGCGTGGCGGCCGCGCAATCGGGCCGCGTAAGTTCGCGCCGCAACGGCCATTGCCTTCAGCGCTTCTTCATTGCGAAACACACTGCTCTCGCCGGCGAGCACACCCGCGACGTAGCGCTCGGCCGGCAACTCGATGACGTGACCTCCGACAGAAACTTTGTAGGTGAGGACCAGCAATGCGAATATCATTTAGCAAAGAACTTTCGCAGCATTTCACCGGCGACCGGCGCGGCATCGGCGCCCCCCGATCGTCCCTCCACCAGCGCGAGGACAGCAACGTCCGGCTTCGGGCCGGGTGCAAAGCCCGCGAACCATGCCCAGGGAAAAGCGCTGCCGGTCTTACCGGCGACACGCACGTCTCTGACTTGCGCTCCCTGCGCCGATCCGAAATTCACCGCTCCTTCCAATCCTTCGATAACAGGCGCCAGCTTCGATTCGGCAGCCCGCAGCGCCAAGCGCCGATAGGCCGACAGCAACTCGAGCGGCGTGACGCGCATACCATCTTCCCCAAGCGCCTGCAGGCGGCAATCGTCGCCGGACAGATTACGCCGGACAGAAGTGAAGCCGTTGCGAACCAGCGCCGCAGCCAGTTCATCCGGTGCAAAACGCCGCGCGAAATAGGCCACCGCGCAGTTGCAGGAATAGGCGATCGCCCGGCTGGCGTTCATCGCCAGCTGCACATCGGGGTGGACGCAGGTGAAATCCCGGCCGGCGATCGTCAGCCGGCGCGGGCATACATAGCCCTCTTTGGTGTCCAACTTACCCGCTTCCAGTAGGGCCAGCACCGTAAACGGCTTGATCGTGGAACCCGGACGCGCCAGCCAGCGTCTCGCCAGCAGGTTCCCTTCTTCGCGCAGCATGCTCCGGTCGGCGACTCTCATCAAAAGCGCCACTCCCCGGGCCGGCGGACGGCCCAGAAGTCCCAGGACCACTTCGCGCCTTCGCAGCCGCTTTTCGGAACCGATAGCCACTGTTCGGATTCTAAAATGTTTGCTAATGCCACGTGCAGCCTGGTTGGCGCTGATTGCGGCCCATTGCTGTTTTGCCGCCGCTACCTTTACCGTGAGCGGCGTAGTCGTCAATTCGGTAACCAACGAACCGATTCCTCATGCGCTGGTGCAATCGACCGGCGCCGAGCAGAAAGTGGTATTCAGCGGCCAGGACGGACGGTTCCAGATGGACGGCGTCTCCCAAGGCACGGTCTACCTCATCCCTCAGAAACCCGGGTTCGTCGATACCGGGAAGCGCACGCCTGTCAAGGTAGGGGCCGATACTTCGCTGGTAACGATCAAGCTGGCGCCTGAATCGTCGATTGCCGGCCGCATTGTCGATCGTGATGGCGAAGCCATCGAAGGATTGCAGGTCGAATGCATCACGCAAAGGATCATGAACGGCCGTAAGGCATGGCAGCCCTGCGGCAACGCGCAAAGCGACGAGACCGGAAATTTTCATCTGCAATCCTTGCCACCCGGCTCTTATGTGCTTCGCACGGGTCTGCAGGCGCTGTTTCCCAACCTCAATTCTCAAACTGACGACGACCCGCTGCCGCAGCAGGTGTACCCGCCGCATTTTTATCCGGAAGCCGCCGATATTTCCTCCGTGCAACCGCTGGTGGTGGGTCCGGGGGAAACCGCACGCGCGGATTTCGCCATCGCTGCGGTTCCCGCTTTTCGCGTATCGGGGACCGCCGGCGCCGCCGGACAAAATACCTTCGGATTCATTGAAACCTCCGATGGGCAGCGAGTCGCAAATTTTGCAATGAACCGGCGCACCGGCGGCTGGCGCTCTCCTCCGCTTCCCGCGGGAGACTGGAAGATCGTGCTCCAATCGCAGCGGGGACCGGATTCTGGCCTGTTCGGCGAGCAAACGGTACACGTGGCTTCCTCGGATATCAAAAACGTGCAGCTGGCTCTCGAGCCACTTCCGCCAATTGCAGTCAACGTCACGAGCCCGGCGACCGGCAACGTGCGCGAAGCGGCTATCCAACTTATGCCGGACAACCCCGCTCCTTCAAACTATCGAATGTACGGCTCCAGCGTCTCGCCGCAGAATCCGACCGAGCCTCCGGCGATACATGACGTGCCGCCCGGAACGTACAGCGTTTTCATGCTGCCGTACGGCAACTATTGTCTCGGCTCCATTTCTGCGGGAGGAGTCGATCTCACGCGCAATTCCCTGGTTGTTTCGGAAGGTGGCCAAACATCGCCAATCGATATAACGCTCGAAGATAATTGCGCGAGCATTCAAGGCCAGGTCCGTATGGACCATCCGGTTGAGAATGTCTTTGTCATTCTGACGCCGTCGTCCCACGCGATCCTGCCTCAAACTGTCGTGCTTCAGCCGGACGGAAGTTTCGCATTCAACCGCCTCAGTCCGGGCGATTATCGGCTCTACGCGGTTTCCAGCGTGGAGGGTCTCGAATACGGCAACCCGGAGGCGATGCGCCAGATCGATGGCGTTTCGGTGACGCTCGCCGCCAAACAAAAAAGCAGCGTCACGTTAAACCTTGTCATGCGAGACGCCAAATGATCGGGTTGATTCCACTCCTCCTTCTTCTGGCGCCCACGGCGCCGGATACCTACATCGTGACCGGAACGGTAGTCGACCATTTGCAAAACCGGCCCTTGCATACCATCCTGGTGACGCTGACTTCGACTCAGGATCGCCGGCTTACGGTCTCACAGATTACCGGCGCGGACGGACGTTTCGGTTTTAACAATGTGCCAGCTGGAAAGTATACGCTCTCGGCGCAGCGGCGCGGCAATAACCGGCCGCAACTCTATCGAGAAGACGGCGGCTATTCGACCGCCATCGCCGTGGGGCCGGAGCTGCCATCCCAGAACATCGTGTTTCCACTCGAAGCGCCCGGATCGATCTCGGGAACGGTGCTCGACCAGAACGGAGATCCGCCGGCCGCCGCCCAAGTCTGGCTGTATCGCAAAACGGTCTCGGGCGGAAAACCGGAAATTCAGATCGCGGGGCAGCGCCCAGTCGACCGGTCGGGCAATTTTCATGCCGGCCATCTTGGCCCTGGCACATACTTCGTCGCAGTCAGCGGACGGCCGTGGTATGCGCGAGGCTTTCCACGAGGCGTTGGCTTTCCGCAAAGCGCCGGTGATGTAATTGGCGCAATTACCGCCCCAGGGGATCCTAATCCGGAGCTGGACGTTGTCTATCCCGTCACCTATTACGGCGACACCACCGATTCTGCCGCCGCCGCTCCGGTCAACCTTGCCGAGGGCGGCTCGGCCACGATCCAAATCAACTTGCGAGCCGTGCCGGCGGTACATGTGGATTTGGGTCCGGAGCTACAGGATGGCCCCAACCACAATAGGATGCGAAATACGTTCCTGACCGTGGAAACGATTGGCGGCAACACCATGCCCGTTTTCGCCAATATGGCCGGCATGAACGGGCGGCAGGAATTAGGTGTCGCCCCGGGACATTACATTCTTCACACAACTACCTTCGATAACAGCGGCGGCGCAATGCGCGGCACCATGGGACCCGGTGCGCGGATCGATATTACCGGGAACACCAGCATCACTCCAGGAGACCTCAAGCCGACTTCGCTTTCCGGCCAACTCCGATTCGAAGACTCCGAGGGCCTGCGCGCCCAAACGTTTCTACTGTTCCTCTGCGCCAATCGACCGTTTACTGTGCGCGTACTTAAAGACGGCAGCCTACAATCCAAGGGCCAAGCAATCCTTCCGGGCCGTTGCGAAGTAACGCTGGGGAACGCGCCCGGCTTCTATCTGAAAAGCATCGCAGTGGGCGACGCCAAAGCTTCGGCCGATACGGTGGAACTCGCGGAAGGAGTCGATAACCGTATCACGGCGGTGGCCGCGAAGGGTGCGATGTCGGAACTCAACGGCATGACCGTTCAAAACGACCAGCCTCTTTCTTCGGCAATGGTGTTGCTTCTTCCTGAAGATCCGGCGCGCGCTTCGCTCATCCGGCGCGACCAATCCGATAGCGATGGAAGTTTCCTGCTGCGCGACATCCTGCCGGGCCGATATACACTACTCGCCATCGACAACGGCAAAGGTCTGGCATACCGCGACCCGGCGGTGATTCAGCCGTACCTGGCGCAAGGAGTGACACTCGAATTTCCGAGACGGGATAAAACGCCGGTTCGAGTGAATGTCGCTGCGCGGAAGGAATAGGAGTCAGGATACAGAACCTCTTAGCGATTGGCTGTTGGCTTTTAGCTTTCCGCTCGGATGATTTTGGCTTCGGCTAGCTGTTCCAGGCGCTCGGTGAGCGTTTGCTGGTGGTAAACCTTCGCTTCGGCTAGCGTGACGGCCCATTGATGGATGTCTTTTTTCATCTTGTGCTGCTCTTGTTTGCGGTCGTGCTCCTCCTGTTTGCGCTTTTGCGATTCGAACACCTT
>JAICIH010000069.1 GCA_025924475.1 Bryobacteraceae bacterium | reverse complement strand
TAAGCTGCTGTGTTTTTACCTGCCATATTTTCCTCGTTCCTAACTTGAGATTTTTGGGAAGTTGATTCAAGAACTACTTGTTTTCGGCCTTTATGTCCAATTCATTTGTCACGTTGCCGTCGCCGGCGTACTTGCGAGCGTATTCCTCGATCGTGCGCTTTTCGTCATCGGAACGGACAGGTCCTTTGAGGGTTACCTTTCCGTGTTCCGCGATGATTTTGACGTTGTGAGCGTAAGTGGACAGGGTCTTGTCTTTCGTGACATCGCGCCGGATGCGAGCCATAATCTGCCGATCCGACGGATTGTTTTTTGCTTGGTCGGCGGTGCGCTCGGATTGGCTTTTGTCCCGCTTGTTCATACGTGTGTTGTCAGGCGGCTTAGCCGTGCTGTCTTGCATTGCTTGCAACGGGCCGATGGACAGGCTTGCTGCCATGAGGGCGCCAGAAAGCATCGAGGCGATTCGTTTGTTGCTCATTTTTCCCACGGAAAAAGATGAGCACGGAAATGGCCACTCGCGTTTAAAGCGTGACTTTTGTTAAAGGCTTGGCGCTTGAATAGATTGCGTGTAACAGCACATTATGGGCGTTACAGAAGCGAGCGATCACGCCGTAAAAATTTCCGCTTCCGCGTAAGCTTCTTGCTTGCCGAACATACTAGACTTACTCAAGAGAGTGGAGCCCAGTAGGTTTTCCAGGAGCCTCATCCCCGGAGATGTCCTGGTTGGTGCGGTCTTTGAGCAGCGCGGTTGCGATGAGGGAAATTATCGCGCAGGCGAGGATAAAGAGCGCTACACCGGATGCGGAATGGCTGCGAGCAACCAGGGACGATGCGATGAGCGGGGCGGGACCGCCGGCGATGACGGACGAGAGCTGATAACCCAGCGATGCGCCGCTGTAGCGGAGGCGTCCGGGGAACGATTCGGCGATCAGGGCGGCTTGCGGACCATACATAATGTCGTGGGGCACGAGCGAGAGCACGATGGCAAGCGCCACGAGCTCGGGCGTTCTAGTGTCGAGAAGCGCGAAGTACACAAAGCCGAAGACTCCGGTAAGCCCGGCGCCGAGCATGTAGATTCGCTTGCGACCGAAGCGGTCGGATAGATGGCCGAAGAACGGAATAGAAAAAAACGAGAGCACGGACGCTGCGAGAACGGCGGTCAACAGAAAATCGCGATCGAGATGCAGCAGACCCGTGCCGTAAGCGAAGACGAAAGCGGTAAAGACGTAAAAGGGCGCCTGCTCCGCCATGCGGCATAGCGCAGTAAGAATGATTTCGCGCGGCTGACGGCGCAGCACTTCGAGAACGGGAGCGCGCTCGATGCGGCGCTCGGCGACGAGACGGACGAAGACAGGCGTTTCGAGAATTCCCAGGCGGATGTAAAGGCCGAGGCCGACCAGCACGATGCTCAATAGGAAAGGCACACGCCAGCCCCAGGTGAGAAAGTGTTCGCCCGAGATGGCGCTGAATGCGAGGACGGCCAAATTCGCAAGGAACAGACCTGCCGGGACGCCGAATTGCGGCCAGGAAGCGATGAAGCCGCGATGGCGATTGGTTTGCGCCCACTCCATAGCTAACAAGACTGAACCGCCCCACTCACCGCCCACGCCGATGCCCTGAATGAACCGCAAGAAGGTGAGTATGACGGCTCCCCAAATGCCGATGCGATCATAGCCGGGGACCAGCGCGACCAGGAACGTGGCGCCGCCCATCAAGAGTAACGTGGTGATCAACGCCGCTTTGCGTCCGAGGCGATCGCCGTAGTGTCCGAATATCGCGGCGCCGACGGGCCGCGCGACAAAACCCACGGCATAGACGCCGAAGGCTTCGAGCGTGCCCACGAAATGATCGGCATGCGGGAAGAATAAGTGGGCGAACACCAGGCCAGTGACGGTGCTGTAAAGGAAGAAATCGTACCACTCAATGGAGGTACCGATGGTGCTGGCGAGAACCGCACGACGGAGCTGGCGGCGGTGCTCGGCTTCCGTGAGGACGGGAATCTCGTGACTGGCGGACATCTTTGCCAGTCTACGTGAACAAGTTCAGCAGATGACGGGAGAGGCGGCGGCGCACCGCGGAGCTTTCTTCGGAAGTCCAGGCGCGGAGTCCTTCGCCGGACTTCATGCCGAGATTGCCTTGTTCGATCCGCTCGGAAAGCAGGCGGGATGGCGGGCGCGAGTTACTCAGCTCGGGAATAACAATATCGTAGATATCGCGCGCCAGCTCGAGCCCGATGAGGTCGGCGTTCTCCATGGGCCCCAGCACCGGATATCGCGATCCAAAACCGTTCTTTACTACGATGTCAATAGTTTCGGCATCGCAGACGCCGTTTTCGATGAGGCTGAAGGCTTCGCGCCAGAGCGCGTATTGCAGGCGGTTACCGATGAAGCCGGTGATGTCGCGGTGCACTTTGACGGGCCGCTTACCGAGTTCGACGAGCAAATCAAACATTCTTTGGAAGACTTCCGGATCGGTGTATTCGGTGCGCACGACCTCCACGAGCGGGACGAGATAGGGCGGATTCCACCAGTGTGTTCCTAAGAAGCGCGCGCGGGCAGCCGGCGGAAGGCCTTCGCCGATGCGGGTGATGGGAATCACGGAAGTGTTGCTCGCCAGGATGGCGTGGGGCGGCGCGTTAGCGGCGACTTCGGAAAAGAGTTTGCGCTTGACATCGAGCTTTTCTGGCGCTGCTTCCACTACCACGTCAGCCGATTTCACGGCAGCGGCCATGCTGGGAGCGACTGCGATGTTGGCCAGAACCGGCTCGGCCGGCTTGCCGATATCGCGCAGATTCGCTTCGATCCTCTGAAGGGCGCTCGCCAGGATATTCGGATCCGGATCGGAGATTGCGACGGAGTGGCCGGATGCGGCAAAGGCTTGCGCGATGCCATGGCCCATCAGTCCAGCGCCGAGCACCGCTATATTCAATGGCTGTTTCATGCGTCTCCGATGTTCTCAAAATTGAGCACCATCCGCTAGGATGGCTTTGGATTCCGTCGAGGAGGGACATGTCGATTCGATTGCAGTTCTGGGGTGCGGCGCAGACCGTTACCGGATCTTCGCATCATCTGGAATGTGCGGGGCAGCATGTGCTGCTCGATTGCGGATTATTTCAAGGGCGCCGCCAGCAGGCGCGCGAGATCAATTCCCAACTGGCACTGCCCGCCGCGCAACTCAACGCGGTGGTTCTGTCGCATGCGCATATCGACCACAGCGGCAATTTGCCGCTGTTGGCAAAGCAGGGTTATCGCGGGCCGATTTACATGACGCCGGCGACGGTAGACCTCTGCGAGCAGATGTTGAAGGACAGCGCGCATATCCAGGAATCCGACGCCGAATTTATCCACAAGCGAAGAAACAGACGCCGCTCGGTAGGGTTGGATGAGGGGGCGCCAGCAGTCGAGCCACTCTATTCGCAAGAAGACGCCGTGCAGGCGATGGAGCTGTTCATTCCGGTAAAACTACATCAACCGCAGTTGCTGGCGGGCTCGACCGCGGATGCAGGTTTTACCGTGACCTCTTACGATGCCGGACACATGCTGGGTTCGACGTGCGTTCTGGTGGAAGCGCGTGAGCAAGGGCAGACAACACGGCTGGTGTTTTCCGGCGATGTAGGGCGAAAGCAGTTGCCGATCATCCGGGATCCGGAAGCTGCTCCGGCCGCTGAGTATCTGATTATGGAAAGCACCTATGGAAACCGCCTGCATCAGCCTGTGGGGCCAGTGAAGAAGAAGCTGGCGAACCTGGTGAACCGCACGGTTCAGAACGGCGGACATATCGTGATGCCTGCATTTGCCGTGGGGCGGACGCAGCAAGTCGTGATGCTGCTGCATGAGCTGATCAATGAGAAGGCGATTCCGGACATTCCGATTTTCGTGGACAGCCCGCTGGCAGTGAACGTAACGGATGTATTTCGCAAACACGAAGAGGAGTGGGATGAAGGCGCGCGGCAATTCGCGAGTCTGGCGCAAGATCCGTTCGGTTGGCAGAGGCTGCGCTATATCCGGACGGTGGAAGAGAGTAAAGCGCTGAATGGTCTGCGGGTCCCGTTCATCGTGATCTCGGCGTCCGGGATGTGCGAAGCGGGACGAGTGCTGCACCATCTGAAGAACAGTGTGGAGAACCCGCGCAATCTGGTGCTGATTACGGGCTTTCAAGCGCAGAATACGTTGGGGCGCGCCATCGTGCAAAGGCAGCCGGAGGTAAAAATTTTCGGGGAGCCGATGCGGCTGCGGGCCCAAGTAGATTCAATCGGCGAACTGAGCGGGCATGCGGACCAGCGAGAGCTTTTGCAATGGATGGAGCCGATGGCTCGGGCTCTGAAGAAAGTGTTTCTGGTACACGGCGAGCCCGATGCGCAGCAGACGCTGAAGGCGGAGATCGAGAAGCTTTACAAACTCGATGTGATTTGCCCCAAGCGCGGGGATAGATATGAGGTAGGAAGATAGCACGATCCGCCAAAATCAAAAATCGCGGCTGCTTTCGATAACGGGCTTGAGATCGACAATAGGAGTGCCGTCGATGGCTTCGAGAGCCGCGACTTCAACGCAGTTGCCTGCGATGTCCAGAATTCTGCAGCGATGCAGTCCGATGGGGTTCGGGCGGTCCGGAGAACGGGTGGCAAACACGCCTGCCAGCGGATTTTGCGGATCGCCTCGCGGATGCACCTGGAGAACAGAGCGCTGCGATTCGTGCAGCCAGGTGAGAATCCAGATGTCCTGGCCAGGCTCGATGCCGGTGAGGCCTTCGAGGAATTCAGGAAGAATTTCGAGCTTTGCATCCGGCGCGCCTTCCGATCCTTGACGGGGAGCGGCGGAACAGCCACGCAGGGCGGAGCGTACGAAGCCGACGGCGGTGATTTCGAACGGGAGACCGGTCATAAATCTGCTTTTCCGCTTGACGATAACATCCCTGTTATATAACATGTTGGTTATGTAATAGCGGCGGAGAACGCCGGTGGAAAGGAAATGCAATGAGCAAAATGACTCTGAAGACCGAAGGCGACAGATACGTGGTAGTCACCAGGCGCTTCGCCGCGCCGCCCGAGGCGGTGTACCGCGCCCACACCGAGCCAGCACTTATTCAGAAATGGATGCTGGGTCCGGAGGGATGGACGATGCCGGTTTGTATCAATGAAGCGCGGCCAAACGGGAAAATACGATACGAGTGGACAAACGGCAAAGGCGGCGGATTTTTTCTAACCGGCGAATATGTAGCGCTGGAGCCCTATAGCAGAATCGTTCACGTGGAGCGGATGCATCTGCCCGAGCCCACGCCGGACAATCACGTAGAAACGAGATTCGATCCGGACGGCAGTGGCACGCTGCTGACCATGCGAATGACGCTGCCAGATGCGGAAACGCGCACGCAGATGCTGGCCAGCGGAATGGAGCACGGAATGGAAGCGAGTTATGAACGGCTCGAGCGCATGATTTGAGACCAGGCGGTTCGCCTGCCGCTCATTCGTGTCTGTGGCGCGAATTTTGCAGGATCGATTTAAAGACCCCGCCCAGTTTGAAAAATTCTTGCAGGCGCAGCGGCTTGCGGATATACAAGCTGGCGCCGAGACGTATGGCCTCCTCCCTCTCACGTTGTATATCGGAGGAACTGAGAATCAAGATGGTTGCATCCTGACACCTCACGCTTCGACGCATCGATTTGAGGACCTCGAAACCGGATACTTTAGGCAGGTTCAAGTCGATGATAACGAGATGCGGACAAGCCGCGGGCTCCATATCCAGGGCTCCAATAAAGCGGACCGCATTCTCTCCGTCGGAAATGACGATCAGTTCGCCCTGAACCCCGTGCTCCTCGAGAGCCTCCCGCACCAATCCGGCATCGGCCGGGCTATCCTCTACCAGAAGAATCGAAAATCTCTTCTCGTCCGGATCGGCCTGATGCGGGCTCCCGGCAGGGGATTGTAAAAGAAAACGTTGAACCCCTTCCGATCTCGGACTGAACCCAAATCCGGCCGCCGGCACGCTCAATGATCCGCTGACAAATCGCAAGTCCCATCCCGGTGCCGGGATATTCGGAGGCGTTATGAAGACGTTTGAAGATCCCAAAGATTTGCTCCTTGAATTTAGGGTCGATGCCTATCCCATTGTCCTGGACCGAAAACACCCATTCGTTATCCTGCAGGCGGGTGGAGACATGAATGCGGGGCGGACTGCCGCTACGGTAACGAATCGCGTTTCCGATCAAATTCTGAAAAATTTGTTCCAACTGGAACTCGTGCATAGGAACGATTGGGAGCGCGGCGCTGACGATCGAAGCGCCACTCTCCTTCACCGCGACTTCCAGGTTTCCCAAGGCTCTGTTCAAAACCTCGCTTGCGTCCGCCTCTTCCCCGTCCTTATATTCGGCGGTGGACGCCTGCGTGTATATCCTGAGGTCTCGTAAGAGATTTTCCATGCGGGCGGCGCCTTGCACGGTGAAACGGATGTATTCGTCGCCCTTGGGGCCCAGTTTGCCGCCGAACCTTTGTTGCAATAATTCGCTATAAAGCGAGACCATGCGTAGAGGCTCCTGAAGGTCGTGGGCAGCCGAGTACGCAAAATGTTCGAGGTCGGCATTGGCGCGTTTGAGAGCTTCGTTGGCGTCGCGAAGCGCTTTCTCCTGCCGGATGCGGGTCGTGATATCACGCGCTATTTTGGATGCACCGACAATCCGGCCATCCATATCTTTCACCGGCGAAATGGTGAGTGAGACGTTCAGGCGGTTACCGTCTTTACGCATGCGAATCGTTTCAAAATGGTCGATGCGTTCGCCGCGTCTTAAACGTTCGAGGATCCTCGATTCCTCATCGATGCGATCGGGAGGAATGATGAGAGTGATGGACTGGCCGACGGCTTCCGCCGCGGTATAGCCGAACAGTCGCTCGGCAGCGTTGTTCCAGCTCATGACGATGCCGTTCAGATCTTTGCTGACGATGGCATCGTCAGAGGAATCGACGATGGCGCTGAGCCAGGCAGCGGCGCTCGCGGCTTCCTTAAGGTCGAAACCTTCATCGTTAAGCTGTGTAAGCCGATCGTTGAGGGCGCGAGGTCCTTTCACAGCATCATCCTGAGGTTGCAGCTGCAAAAGCGATCATCTGATGCTTGCGCCGTGAGGCCCACTGGCAAAATTATACCGGGCTTGGCCCTTCGTTCCGCCGCGGAAGAATACTTGCTCCCTGCGCCGCGCCGAGCGAAAAAGAGACCACTATTGTATGGTCGTGTTGTGTGAAGCGCGCGATTCGCAAGGTTCTCATAGGAGCCGCCGGCGCAGCCGCTTTAATATACGCCGGCGACTTTCTCTCGCTCACGTTTCAGGTACCGAAGCGCCCGAAGTTCGGGACAGTGCATATGCAGCCGTATCTTGTGGTTCCGCGAAAAGACGGGCGGATGGAATTTTTGCTTGACGAGCCTTTCGAGCAGACTTGCGTCCATGCGCTGTTCCCGCATTCCGGCGCAAGTCCCTGCTGGTATTTAGAACGAGAACGGAGCAGGCGAAAGAATCTGTGAACTGTTACCAGATCCATTTCGCCGCAAATTGCACGACCCGTGGCGGACGCGCGCTAACGCGTCCGAACTGCGAAGGATCAACGTATTGAATCACCGGCTGTGTTTCGCCGGGCGGCGGCGCGGCGATGGAGGACGCAAGGCTGGCGCCACCAAACACGAACTGCGCGTGATTGAAGGCGTTGAATAGCTCGGCGCGAATTTGCGCTTTGAATCGTTCGCGAATGGAAAAGTTCTTTACGATTCCCAAATCGAAGTTGTTTATGCCGGGGCCATGAAAAGCGTTACGCGCCAGTGAGCCGAGAGTTCCGAAGGCGGGCGCGGCGAAATTCCCCGGCGTGAGGTAAATGCCATCGGATTGGCGGATGTCGAGAGTCGTCAGAGGTCCCGCGGGATTTGGAAATACCGGGGCGGAGCCTCCGCGAAACGAGGTATCGACGCCCATTTGGATGGAATAGGGAGGTCCGGACTCGAAGGTAGCGATGCCAGTCAATTCCCAACCGGCGGTGAGCGGTTTCCATTTCCGAGCGAGATCGGGAAGATCGTAGACCCAACTTCCCACGAAGCGATGGGGATGATCGAAATCGGCATAGCTCTTGCCTAGCATCAGATTGGCGTTGAATCCTGGAACGCGCTCTTCGGCAGATTCCCAATCGAGGGCTTTCGACCAGGTATATAGCGCGGAAAAGTTCAGGCGATTGGCGAAGCGGCCTTCCGCTCGAAGGTTCAGAGCGTCGTACCAGGACGGAGCAATGTTCCGCACATATTGATACATCAAACCAACGTTGGGGAAAGGAGAACGCGCAAGACCCAAAGTGGCATTCAGGGCCGGATTCGCTTCGAGTTGCGCGAGTTGCATGGAATTGGGAAGATCCGGAGTATTGATCAATACACTGAGCGGATTGTTGACGCCGTGATTGCCGAGATACTCGGCGGAAAGCAGAACGTTGTTCGATAGTTGGCGCTCCAGACTGAAGGTCCACTGATAAAGATGCGGATCACGATTGCGTGGATCGTCACCGGCAGTGGCTACGCCGGCAGGCGGTGTGGAGGGCCAGAATTCGGAATCGCGCAACGGCTGGCCGAGCGGCACAAACGGCGGAAAATTGAGAACCGTGGCCTGATACGAAAACGGAGGGGAAGTGAGCTCCTGAGCAACCGAATTCGCGTCGGGCAAAGCGTAGTAGATCCCAACACCTGCGCGGATGGCCGTTTTGTTGTCATTAAAGGGACGGTACGCCAGACCAATGCGCGGTTGGAAATCGCGCCAGGACGGATCGATCAGCGAAGCGCGAATTAAGGGAGGTCCTGAGCCGGGAACTATGCCGGTTCCCGGTAAATAATAATCGGGACTGCCGGCGAGAAGGAAACGGCCACCCAAGGCGCGACTGAGGGCGCTGGTATCGAGGGTTCCGAAGCGATTCAGGCGATGATCCGCATCGCGCCAGCGCTGTGCGTATTCATAGCGGATGCCGGCATTGATCGTGAGCCGTCTTGAAATGCGCCAGTTGTCCTGCAGGTATGCTCCATAGACAGAGCGCGCCACGAGGGGAGCTCTTCCGGTTCCCTGAAAAGTAAGTCCGAGTTCGGGTACGCCTACAAGAAAATCAGCGAAGCTATTGCCGGTGAATCCGAGCACGCCGGGCAAGCCATCGGCATAGACAAAAAACGCGTTCAAGTTGACGGTATTCCAGAAGCGGGCAGGAATGAGTTCAAACCCGGCTTTCAGTTCGTGCGCTCCATGGAGATGAGTGAGGTTGTCGCTGAAATCCCACGAATCTTCCAGCGAGAAGTTGCGATCCGAAATGGCGCCGTTGCCGAAGGTCTGGGGATAGCCGCCGAACGCGAGGGTAGGATACAGCGACGGAAGACTGGTCGGCGTATTTTGAAAAGTGAATGCGCCGTTCGCGTCCTGCTGCTGCTGAAGTGTCTGGCGCAATCGTGTGTATCCGATTCGAAGCTCGTTTACGGTAGTTGGATTAAACGTGTGGATCTCGTCCAAAACTCCGAGGTAGGCGCGCACGGGCGTCTCGAGAACGGCGATTGGGTTAGGAGAAGGAATGGAAACGGCGTCAGATCGTTGGATTTGGAATGTGCCAGAGAGGGCGTCGCGGTCGCTGAAGCGATGGTCGATGCGGCCGAGATAGAGGTTCTTATCGGCGTGGGACGGTTCCTGGCCGACAAAGTTAAATCCGAGTCCGGCGGCCTGACAGGATATGCAATTGGCCGTGAGGAATCCGCCCGCTGCAATAAACTTCCGGGCGAAAGCGGAAACCCGCGAATCGGGAACTCGATTGGCGGGAAAGGACTGTTGCGTTGCGGGATCGATCACCGGCGCGAAGGGTCTGAGCGTTGCCCCGCCGAGCGGATTCACGCCCGAAAAATCTCCCTGAATCATCGATTGAGTGGGCGCGGTTGTGCGCACCTGGGTGTGAGTGACGGAGCGAATGGTTTCGGCGTCGAAAAAGAAAAACGTCCGATTCTTCCGGACAGGGCCGCCCAGCACGCCGCCGAACTGGTTGTAGCGCAACTGATCCGATTGCGACGCAAATCCGGGCGTAACGATCGTGCGCTGGAAAAAAGGATGCGCGTCGAGCACGTTGTTGCGAAAGAATTCGTAGATCGAGCCGTGGAAGGCGTTCGTGCCCGAGCGAATGGCAATGTGAACCGAAGATGTGGAGGTATCGGAAGCGGGAGCAAGCTGAGTAATGGCCCGGAATTCCTGCACTGCGTCTAAGCCGGGCTCGATGCTCGCGGAAGGCAGGTTCTGGCTGTTCACATTGGCGCCATCCACGCGGAAAACGGTATATCCGGCGCGGCCTCCGGCTAGGGCCGGGCGTTCGAGAGCGGTGAAGCGCGCCGCCGGGCTCACGCCGGTCTCGGCGCCGGCGGCGAGAGTAAGAAGCGACAAGACATGACGTCCGTTCAGAGGCAACTCGGTTATCTGGCGGGATTCTACGAGCTGGCCAATTTCCGCACTTTCCGTCGGGACCAGCGGAGTGGAGGATGTCACTTCGGCACTCGCCGTTACAGGAGCCAGGTCGAGGACGGCATCCTGGCGCAGAACCGTCGCCACATGAGTTTGAATGCCGTTGACTTGCAACTCACGAAACTTGGGCGCGCTGAAGATAAGGCTATAGGCGCCGATCGGAAGATTGTTAAAAACATAATCGCCGGTCGCCGTCGCCTCGCGGATCATCGTAATGCCAGTTTGCTGGGCGACCGCTTTGACGGTTGCGCCGGGAATTGCAGCGCCGGAGGCATCCCGCACGGTTCCGACCAGGGAACTAAGAGCTTGTGCGTATCCCGAAACGGCGAAGCAGGCAATCAGTAATGAAAGAGCCGCGCACGGAAGTAAGCGGGCAACGCAGGCGCACTCCACCAATACAGCGATAGAATAATAGCTCATTGTTCCACGTTTAGACTATATACGGGCGTTGCCGCATCCCATGCGCCCGCAAGACCATTCATGCTGGCCAACGATTCGGACGGTGTGGTTGCCGATGGGGAAATTGTCGATACAGGTCTGTCATCGAAGATCGCCCAGTACAAAAAGTTCGGCCTGCGCCTCGGACTCTCGCTTAGCTTTCTGCTTTTACCCGCCGCTCTGGCGATAGCATTCACACCTTATCCGCGTTTTTATCCGATCATTAGCCTGTCGTTTGTGGTGGCCATCTCAGCCGTGGCGTGGTGGGGCGGCGCATTGGCGGGCATTCTAGCTAGTTGCCTCACCATACCAATACTTACGTTGGCGGCAACAGGCGGGAAGAAGGTACTTCCGCCGCATATCGACCTGCTCGGCATTGGCCTTTTTTGTTTCATCTCGCTTCTGGTGAGCCGCGTGGCGAGCAACCGTAAGCGGATCGAACAGATTCTTCGTTCGGCGAATGCGCAACTGGAAGGCAAGGTCCGGGAGCGAACGGCCGAACTACAGCGAGTCAACGCCGCGATCCAAGCGGCGAATGTAGAACTGCAGAAACGCGAGGAGCAGTTTCGAACTCTGGCAAACGCTATTCCCCAGCTTTGCTGGATGACGGATAATACCGGCGCGGTGCTGTGGTGCAACGAGCGGTGGTCTGCTTACACAGGTTCCACAGTGGAAGAGATACAGAATTCGGGCTGGAGCAAACTTTTCGATGCGGAAACGGTAGCCAGCGTAGCAGCGAGATGGGAAAGATCTATTGCAACCGGCGAGCCATTCGAGATGGAATTCCCGCTGCGGGGATTCGACGGCCAATTCTGCTGGTTTCTGAGCCGGGTACTTCCGGTGAGCGACGATGCCGGACGAATCGTGCGCTGGTTTGGCACAGCCACGGATATCGACGAGCTGAAACGATCGCGTGAGGCGCTCATCGAAAGCGAAGCCAGATTTCACGCGATGGCGGACGCAGCGCCGGTCATGATCTGGCTTTCCGGAACAGACAAGACGTTCACCTGGTTTAACAAACAGTGGCTCGCCTTTGCAGGCTGCACGATGGAGCAGGCGCTCGACTGCCAATGGTCAGCGGATATTCATCCGGAAGATAGGGAACGCTGCGTCGAAACGTATATAACCAGCTTCGAGGCCAGAGAAGAATTCATTATGGAATATCGGTGCAAGCGGCACGACGGAGCCTGGCGATGGGTATTAAGCCATGGCGTACCCCGACTGGGCGCCGGCGGCAATTTTTTAGGTTTTATCGGAAGCGCCGTCGAGATCCACGACCGGAAAGAAATGGAAGAGCATCTGCGGCGCGCGAACAGCGATCTACAACAGTTTGCTTACTCGGCATCACACGATCTACAGGAACCGATTCGAACCATAGCCATCTATAGCCAGCTCGTTGGCAAGCGCTATGGATCGAGACTGGATGAAACCGGCCTAAGCTTTCTCGAATACCTGACCACGGCAGCGCAGCGGATGGAAAAACTCGTTCGCGACCTGCTCCTCTATACGCAAACGGACCTTATCGACGGATCCGCCGCAAAAAAGACCGCCGCCAATGAAGTCCTGAACGAAGTGCTGGCAGGCCTCGCCGGTAGAGTGAATGAAGCGAATGCCGTTGTGACAAGCGATTCGCTACCAATCGTTGGGATGCATTCCGTTCACCTGCAGCAATTGCTGCAAAATTTGATCGGCAATGGAATCAAGTATTGCACCGGCAGACAACCGCGAATCCATGTTTCGGCGCGCGAACGGAACGGCTGCTGGATTTTTTCAGTCGAAGATAACGGGATTGGCATCGACCCTGCTTACAAGGAGCGCATCTTTGGAATTTTCAAACGTCTGCACACCAGCGATAAGTATTCCGGCACTGGGATCGGGCTGGCCATATGCCACCGTATCGTGGAGCGCTATGGAGGGCGAATCTGGGTCGAATCCGAACCGGGCCGAGGGTCAACCTTCTTTTTCACCATTCCAGTCTGATGCCTTGCATCGGCATTTGATCGCGCTGATCGAGGACAATCCCGCCGACGCTTTCCTGGTGCAGGAAGCGATCACCAACCATCACATCTCGGCCAGCCTGGTTGTGATTCGAGACGGAGAAAAGCCCATTCGAGCGATCGCCGGGGTGGATGCGGACGACAGTGCCGTCCGGCCAAACCTTTTCCTTCTCGATTTGAATCTTCCTACGAGAACAGGCGAGGAAGTACTGGCGCGTATCCGGAACAGCAGACGATTGAGCACGACGCCGGTGATTGTGATGACATCCTCCGGCTCACCTAAAGATCGCGCGACGGCCGAATCTCCTGGCGCGAGCCGGTTTTTTTGCAAGCCGTCGGATTACGACTCGTTCATGCAGGTGGGTGAAGTGATTGAAGAGATGCTTACGGGAGCCGAGCCGAGTTAGGCCGATTGCAGCGCTTACGTTAATAGATCCTTGAGCTGAGACTCTGAGAATTTATCTCTCACAAATTTGGCGCGAGAGACGGTTCTGTTTTCTTGAATCGGTTTCCCTGAAACGGAGCCAGGGAGCGTCAGCGACCGCAGTTCGGGAGGGTTGGCGTTCCGATCTTGGGTGCTCACGCTTCCGGCTTCGCTTCAAGGTTTGGGATACAGCAACCTGAGACCGAGCTGACAGCTATTCGCTGAGCGCTGATAGCTTGGGTCCTCAGATTTCAAGTATGCTTGGTTAGACTTAGTCGGTATCAACCTGCCGGATCAGCCAGTGCATATCCACCGATTGGTTCGATTCGGTGTTGGCAGGCAGGCCGGGACTGACCACCAGCGCTTGATCGTGACCTTCGAACCAGGCGAGGAAAGATGCTTGTTCCGCTCCCGATAGGTGTTGCTGTCCAATCCACATGTAGAACGCAGCCATATCCGCATCGATAAGGGAGCCCATGGGATCGAGTTGTGGCGCTGAGGGCTCTCGCGCGAGCAACTCGTTCATCGGACGCTCGCGCTGGCGGGGTGCAAAGCGAGCGAGCATGGTGAGAGGCTGGGCGCGGCGCCAGAGTTCGTGGGCCGTCCACTGCACGAAGGTTGTGCTGAAAATCTGGGTACCCGATCCGGAGGCGAGCAAACTCATAACAAAATGACTGAGCACCGACTGCCCTGCTCCGGCCGGCAACCCAATGTCTTCGGGCCGCAGCTTATGCAACACAGTTAACAGCGGCTCTGGACCGGCGATCCCAGCGCGAATCTCTTTGTTCATCTTTGCGAGCAGGGCGCGGCGTGCCGGCCCAAGCTCGTCGTAGGAGACGACCAGAAGTGCTGGGCTGGACGCAAGGCGCCGTTCCGGTGCGCCACCGTCGATATACCAGTGCGCGAAGGCGTCCGGATGCGCAGCGCTACGCGCAGCAACCGCGTCGAGCAAAATCGGCACACCGTTAGCCGGATTGACATTCGTAAAGCGCGTGCCGTAGCGGGAGAGTTTGCGGAAGAGCGGGTAATTACTGCGCGCGACTCCTTGCCCGATGATAGCGATGCCGAGCCGATGTGCAGCCGGCTCAGGATCGCTAGCCGATGCGCGGTAACTGTCCAAATAAGCCGATGAAGCTTGGCGGAAAGCGTCCGTCTGATGCGTTTCCCAAAGATAGCTTGAAAGCTGCTCGGAGTATTCGCCGGGAGCGGCCGCCCAATGACGACCCGTTAAGCGCTCTGGAAGGCGGAGCCGCGCGAAACCGGCCAACACGGCGCGGCGGCGCTCCTGGGGCAATGACTCGAGATATGTAAGCTGCGCATTAATTTCCCGCCGTTCGGCCGGAAAGCGCCAATCATATTCTTGTACCTGCTGCAGAAGCAATGGGGCAAATGCAGGCGGCAGCGTTTGGAACAACGGCAAATGAGCAACTGCCAGACGGCGTGCTTCGCGTGGATAGCCATCAAACTGCTGCGCCGTGATGGCATCTGTCCGAAACACGCCAACTACCAGTAGAGTTTAAGCCCGAACTGAATTTGCCTCGGATCGTTCGGCGCGTCGCGTGTGGCAGTGATACGGCCGAAGTTCACGCTTCTAAAATCAAGAGCGCCGGGTGCGCTGACCACCGCGGATCCGCCGGTGGGACCTTGCGGCGTTGAGAAGTTGGGATGATTTGTGAAATTGAAGAACTCCGCGCGGAATTCGACCCGGGCGCGGTCGGATACCTGGAATTCTTTGAATAACGAGAAATCGAGGCGATGAAAGCCGGGACCAGTCACTTGACCTCGCGCTCCGCCCAAAGGAGTGAGATCGGTCTGTCCATTCACGGCGACAACCGGAGGATTAGCGAACGCCGCCGGATTCATCCATTGATCCACGTTATGCTTTCCGCCTATCGGATCCTGTCCCGGAACCATTAGGGCGACGCAGCTCATGCCGGCGGCAGTGGTGATATCGCAGGGAATGGTGAACGGTACGCCATCCTGCAGAGTCAGAATGCCGTTCATTCGCCAGCCGCCGACGATCTGGTTCACCACGCGCGGGGTGGAAGAGAGTAGCGGCTTGCCTTTGCCAAAGGGCAGCTCATACGTGCCGCTGAGATGAAAAACGCGTCGAATATCGGAGTCGCAGGGGCCGTAGTCTAGCTTAGGTCCAAGCCCTGGAGCCCGATAAGAGATTGCGGTCGCGTTCAATTGATCGACAGCGTCGGTGCGGCAGCGCGCCCACGTGAAGTTCGTCAGGAAGCTGAATCCGTGACTAAATTGATGCTCCAGATTGGTTTGCAGCGAGTGGTAGTACATGTTGCCCCAGTCCTGCTGAATGCTGCCACCCGGCGCCAGGTCAGGGTATTGGCGAAACGGCGCCTGGTTAGCTGACGGCACAAGTAACTGATGAACAACGTTTGCCACACCGGCATTCGCTTCTAAGTGCCGCCCCAGTGTTCCGACGTATGCCACCTGGAAGGATGTGTTGGAAGTCAATTGATACTGCACGGTGAGATTCATACTTTGTACATAAGCGGTTTTCAAATGCGGCACGATGCCACGCAACGTTACACCAGAGCCATCGACAGTTGCCGGATCCAGTACGATATTCGCGTAGGCGTTCTCCAGCGTGGCATGTTGACCGTTGGAAAAAATAATCGGCGACTGATTGCTGCTATTGGAGAAGCCGCTGGTAAATGCAAAAGGATAGGTTGCGCCCAAGGCTGGACCATAGCCGACGCCTTCCAGCCCGTTGTAAGAAATGCCATAGCCGCCGCGCACGACAGTCCGGCCGGTGAGCTTATAGGCGAAGCCGAACCGCGGCGCGAAGTTGCCCCATTGCGCATCGCGCAGACCACGGTTGTCAGCGTATTGCAGCTTGACACCGTCTTTCTGCAGGAGTGAAAGAAATGAGGGGGAAAGAGCATTGTTCGGATCGCTTTGATCCGAGCGCGACTGTGGGATGAGGTAAGCGGCAGTGGCAAAAGGCGTGCCTTGAATGAAGTTACTCTGCGCGTCGTGAGCGTCGTAAATAGCAGGGAAATATTCCCAGCGCAATCCCAAGTTCAGAGTGAGCCGCGGTGTGACCTTCCAATCGTCCTGAAAATAGAGCGCGTAGTATTTGCGGCGCGCATCGGTTACCGAGAGCCGCGAGATGGAAACCGAATTAGGGCCGCCGTTGTAATCAATCCCTCCGGGAACCGATGCTGGCGCAGGCATCAAAACGAACTGGACGGCGCCGCTATTGTTGACGTTCACGCCAGGAATGGAAGTATAGACGCCGCTGAATGAATCGGAGCCGCGCGGAGTGGCGGGCTGATAAGTAGCAAAGCGGAGGTAAATACCCTCGAAGCCCATCTTCATTGTGTGGGAGTTGTGAATCTTAGTGACGCTATCGGCTAGCTCCCAGGTATCGTCCCACTCATTGATGGGCGTGTAGGTGCTCTGGCCGAAGGGCGAGAGGCCAGTCAATGAGAATTGGGGCAAGCCGCCGTTCAAATCGGTCTGAGTAATGCCCTGGATGCCGTATTGTTCCGGAATCCCCAGCTGATTTGCGGTTGTCGGGGCAAAGAGTGTATGGACTCTTCCGTAGCTAAAGCGCAGCGAGTTGACGAGGGTCGGGCTGAACGAGTGAGTTTCACTGAGAGCCGCGTTGCGCGTGCCGATGGTTTGATCGCCAGCGTTAAAGCTGCCACCGTCAGCGAGGCCGGGAAACGGACCAGGGATAAAGCGTCCGGTATTGGTAAAACTCATACGGCCGAACATTTGGTCGCGGTCGCTAAAATTCTGATCAACGCGGATATCGAAGCTGTTGGCATTAAGGCTTTGGTTGGGTGTTGAGACGTAGTTATTAAAGAGCCCAGGCAAATTCGGCAGAGGATACAGATTGAGAAGCTTGACCGCGTTGGGGTCGATTCGATTGCAAGCCGCTCCGGGGCAAAGTACATTTCCGGCAAAGGGATCCCGGACGTAGCCGGACTTCGGGGCAACGATGCCTGTAACCGAGTCGGCTTGGCCAGCAGTGGCTGCGCGCGTAGTGGACGGATCGAAAATTTGCCCATTGGGAAAAGTGCGCCCAAGGGAGTCGGTAACGGTTGAGGTCGATTGGCTGTAGAGTTCCGAGAAGTCTTGGTAGCCGCTGTCGCGCATCGTTGTGGTAGGGACCGTGGCTCGATAGTTCAACGCCTGCCGCAGACGCGTGCCCTGATAATCACCGAAGAAAAAGGTCTTGTTCTTCTTTATGGGACCACCCACGGTGAAGCCGAATTGATTCTGGCGGAATTCACCTCTGCCAACACCGGCGGCATTGTTGAAAAAGTCATTGGCATCCAGTTTGTCGTTGCGCAGAAATTCCCAGACATTGCCATGGAACTCATTCGTTCCGCTCTTCAGAGTGGCATTGACCGCCGCGCCGCCGGCGCGCCCTAGCTCAGCGCTGTAGTTAGCGGTCTCGACTTTGAATTCAGCGATGGCGTCAACGGGCGGCAGCGCGACATAGAACGTACCATTCAAGAAATCCTGGGAGTCGTTGTTGTTGTCGATGCCATCGAGCAAATAATTATTGGATTCGGAACGAACGCCGTTGGCGGAAAAACCGCCGCTCGCGCCAAAGCCGCGCGAATCCTGCTGCATTGAAGTGACACCCGCGGACAATTGAGCCAGAAAGGTGAAGTTTCGTCCATTCAGAGGCAGGTCGTTAATCTGTCTGCCGTTTATCACCTGCCCTACCGACGCGTTCTCTACCTGTAACAACGGGATACCCGCGGTAACTTCGATGGTCTGCTTCGCCTGGCTGGGGGACAGTGAGAAATCGACAACGACATGCTGTTGCACGCTTACCTCAATCGGGCGCCGGGTGATAGTCGCAAATCCCGGAGACTCGGCTGCAACCGAGTAACGCCCGATCTTGACCGGATTGAAGACGTACGTGCCTTTTTCCGACGTAGTCGTCGAGAGCGATAAACCAGTATCCTCGTTCGTCAGCGTAACTTTTGCACCGGGAACAATAGCGTTCGACTGGTCAGTAACAGTGCCCAGAATCGACCCGGTTTCGAGTTGCGCAGAGAGCCTGCTCACTCCAAGGAACACAACGAGAGCGAATAGGGTAAATGGTTTGCGTCCGATTCGTACGACGGTTTGCGACATCGAAAATCTCCTTTACCGGAGGAGCCATTGTATACCGGGACACACTCTACAGGTTTGATGGACTGCAGGGCGGCAATACTTAAGTATTCACTTGACAATTAAGGCGTTGTCCGGCGATACTTAAGCAGGAGCTTAACTATCATGGAACCATCCGTTATTCATGGCACATTTGTGATCGAGCGCAACTTGCCGGCCGCGCCGGAGCGGGTCTTCGCCGCTTTGACTGATCCGGCCAAGAAGCGCCGCTGGTTTGCCGAAGAAGGCGAGGGGCAGGCGGTGGAAGCGTTTGAAATGGATTTTCGAGTAGGAGGGAGTGAGCGCGCGCGTTTTCGCTTCAAGGCAGGCACGCCGTTTCCGGGAACTGCACTTGTTAGCGACGGCACGTATCTGGACATCGTCGATGGACGCCGCATCGTGATTGGCTCGACGATGACCCTGGGCGAGAAGCGTATTTCCGCATCCCTATTAACGTTCGAACTACTGGGCACGCAAAAGGGAACGGACCTGATCTTCACGCACCAAGGGGCTTTCTTCGAAGGCTCCGATGGTCCGAAAATGCGAGAGGAAGGATGGCAGAAGCTGCTGGAACAACTGGCGGGAGAGCTTTCGCGCTAGACAAGCTCGATGCCCGGCTCAAAAGCAACTGTCGATCAAGTGTTTCATGCGCTCGCGGATGTTACTCGGCGGGCGATTCTCGAGAGGCTCAGCAAGGGGCCGATTTCGGTATCTCAATTGGCCGAGCCTCTCGACATGACGCTCGCCGCGGTGGTGCAGCACTTGCAGGTACTCGAAGAAAGCGGGCTGGTGCGCACGGAGAAAGCCGGCCGAGTGCGTACCTGCCAACTGGAACCGGCCGGGCTTTCGGTCGCCGAGAAATGGATTGCCGATCGCCGTTCGGCATGGGAACGGCGGCTCGACCGGTTGGGCAAGCTGCTCGAGGACTAGCTCAAGTTCGCAGAGTCGGATGAAAGACAGCGCGCAAAACGGGGACTGGCTTCGAATTTTGCGGCTCCAAACTTTGATAAGCGGTGCATGGTCTACCGCGAAATTCGTTGCACGTCC
This sequence comes from Bryobacteraceae bacterium, assembly GCA_025924475.1. Lineage (GTDB taxonomy): Bacteria > Acidobacteriota > Terriglobia > Bryobacterales > Bryobacteraceae > Bog-105. The sequence goes on along the minus strand of JAICIH010000069.1, from coordinate 126 downwards.
CACGGCTGTCCGGTTATAAGTCTAATAAGTTGGTTAGCGGGGTCATGTATGAGCGGTTGGGAGGGCTGGCGCTGGAAGAGCTGTAAAATGGGCGTTTTTTCGAAGAGGTTCAATCCTAGAACCTGG
>JAICIH010000068.1 GCA_025924475.1 Bryobacteraceae bacterium | reverse complement strand
TTCGCTGGTGTGCATCTGTCTACGGATCGTTATCCAGACAATGCCGCCAAGGTCCGGCTCTATCGGACGCTTCTCGAGCGGCTCCACGAGTCGCTGCCGAGTGAAAAGCTGGCACTGAACTCCGCTCTTCCTCTTTATGGAGGCGGAGTCGATGTTCTCGAAATTGAAGGACACCCTAATACGCCACACGTGGAAACCGGCGATGCGAGCGAAGTATCAATCAGTCCGGCGTTCTTCTCCGTTCTCGATACGGCTCTGCTTCGGGGCCGTGACTTTGATGAGCGGGATCAAGTGGCAGCGGAGCCGGTTGCCATCGTTAACGAAATGCTGGCGCGCGAATATTTTCCGAGGGAGAATCCAATCGGGAAACGAGTACGTCTGCGGGACGAAATGCATCCGAAGCCGTGGGCAACGATTGTGGGAATGGTTGCGGATATAAAACACGGCAGTCTGATGCGTGAGATGAGCTGGCAGGCGAACCCGACCGTCTACCGGCCCTTCCCACAAAGGCCGACCGGGCAGTTTTCGCTTTTGGTCCGAACGCGCGACGGAAGCTTGGGCAGAAAAGTGGAAGCTGCGCTTGCGGCGACCGACAACCGGATTCCGCGTGGTGACGACCTGGAAAGCATGGAAACTGACCTTTCGCGTATGCTGTCCTTCGCGCGGTTTCGGGCAACTCTGGTTGGGAGCTTTGCGCTGACAGCCATCTTGCTCGCCGCCTTTGGCGTGCATGGCGTTCTCGCCCAACTGGTTTCGCAGCGCACCGCGGAGTTCGGGATCCGGCTAGCGATCGGCGCCAAGCCGCGCGACGTCTTTTTACTTGTCGCGCGGCAGGGAGGAGGACCGATTCTCGGCGGCCTGGCGCTGGGGCTCGGGACGGCTTTCGGGATTGCCAACTGGATGGCCAGTCTACTCTACGAGATTCGGCCGGCCGATCCGCGGATTGCTGGGAGGCGTCGTCCTGTTGCTGGGCTGCGTGGCTGCGGGTGCGATCATGTTGCCGGCATATCGCGCGGCTTAGGTGGATCCCGCCGTCGCTCTACGCAACGAATAGGCTTGGCCACGCCAGAAGAGCACAGCTCTCAAAGGACGGAATACACACGAACAGTATTATTGCGTCATGAGTGCGAACGAGGTGCTGCTTGGTTACCAGGCGCGAGTTGTACAACTGGATGCCAATGCAGCTCAACTGCGCTTCAGACAACTGATCGCGCTTTTCGTAATGAGCGTCGCAGTTCTAGCTATCCTCGCCATAGTATGGCTCTCCCTAGCGCAACATAGCGGGATCTTACTGTACACGCTCCTTCCAGTTCCGCTGATGATCGTTTCTGCGCGAGTGTATAAAAAACGCGGCTCCGAACTTCAGCGGTCTTTGCGCTCACATGCTCATTACAAGCAGGGGATCGCACGACTAGAGGGACGCTGGACCGGCTTGGGCATCAGGGGAGAAGAGTTCATGCGGGCCGATCATGTTTATGACAAAGATCTTGATCTATTTGAGCGGAACAAGGAATGGTTCTACGCTATTTCACGCGCGTTGCTGGTGGGAACGCAGGTCTTTTGGGGCATTGAAGAATGGAGGTCTAAATATTCTGAGGCGCTAGTTCTATGGTTGTCAGCTTGGGGCCAGTTTGAAGCCCTGGCGGCTCTCGCTTGTTATGCGTACGAGCATCCAGAAAACGCATTTCCGAAGTTTCTAGAAGGCGAAAGTGCATTCGAGGCAAAGGGCATTGGTCATCCCTTGTTGCCTGTGGATACATGTGTCCGTAACAATTTGTCTTTGAATGGAAGCACGCGGCTCTATATTATTAGCGGTTCGAACATGGCGGGGAAGAGTACATTGATCCGAGCCATCGGGCTGAACGCCATTCTTGCGTATAGCGGCGCCCCGGTGTGCGCGGAGGGAATGTCTTTATCGTTATTTTCTGTCTGCGCCGCAATATCGATTCACGATTCACTTCTGAATGGAAGATCCAAGTTCCTCACGGAGATGGACCGCCTAAAGTACGCGCTCAATCTGACAAAAGGTAAGAAACCTGTACTGTTCCTGATCGACGAACCACTCAGTGGAACTAATTCACGAGATAGAAGAATAGCGGCAGAAGCCATCGTGAAAGCGCTCATTCAGGGAGGCGCGCTCGGTATCATTTCCACGCACGATTTGGCTCTCACAGAGCTGGCTGCGATACCTGATCTACGGGGAATCAATGTGCATATGGGTTCTAAAGACGGTTCCGATCCAATGAACTTCGATTTCAAAGTGAAGCCTGGTGTAACTGAGGAATCGAACGCTCTTTCTATTGCCAGGCTAGCGGGCGTCGCTGTTTAGAGAGCCTTGAAAGGTGGTGTTCAGTCATGCTTAAGGATGCGCCTGTCTGGTTAATTGTCGTTGTTCTGGCCGCAATTCTGATTCCGATACTGCTGAAATTCTTCCGGAGACGTTGAGCCTTGCAGTTCGCATTGCGCAAGCTAGCGGGCGCATCCGAATTCAGGCGGGCTCTTCGTGGAGCTCGAGCATTGCCCGCCAGACGGCAATCCAAGCGTCGCCTTGGCTCTGAAATACCCATAAATCGCGGCCAGTTGCACGATACCGTTCACCAGAGCGCTCGTAGATCATTTCATATTGAAAGGTGGCTATCGCCGCATTACCGGCAATGTCACTTTGATGATCATAATCGCGAAACTCGTGGACTTTGGCGTTTTCACAAAAATCTCGAAAGCCAGCGAGGAACTCCTGTCGTCCCTGTATCCGCCCCATAAAGCCGGGAAACACCATAACAATCTCCGGGTGTACCATCGGACCGAGATCTTCTACTTGACCATTTAGCCAGAGTCGATTGATTCGTCGTATTGTTGCGACCACCGCTTCGTGTTTCGAATCCGGCATACCGGGATAGCTCCTTTGTGGCCGTGACGGCGTTAGAGGCGCGCAGGCACGATGTGAATTTCGGGGACCGCGGCACGTGCTGGAAGTTTGACGACAGCGAGGATGGTTTCCGCGATGTCTTCCGGCTGGAGAGCATGCTTCAGCATTTCCGGCGTCGGCTTTACCGGGCGTTTTTCGACTAGTGCCGTATCAGTGAAGCCGGGGCAGACGACACAGGTGCGGATGCCGTTTTCTTTTTCCTCAATGCGAGTGGCGTGGGCAAGGGCGAGCAGGCCGCGCTTGGAGGCTTGATAGGCGGCGCCGGAGGCGTCCGGGTAAATTCCACCGATTGAGGAGACGTAAATAAGATGTCCGGAGCCGCGGGCGCGCATACCGGGCAAGACCGCGCGAGTGATGTAGTAGGCTCCGTTGAGATTGACATTGAGCGTGGTTTGCCAATTTTCGATGGAGAGCTGCTTCATGGCGCGATCTGTGGTGTTCGTGCCGGCGGCGTAGACCATCACGTCAATAGGGCCAGTGGCCTGGGCCAGACGTTCCATCTGGTGGGGGTCGGAAACGTCGGCGACAGCGATTGCAAGCCCGTGGCCGGCTCCTTCTTCGCGGAGCTGGACGAGCAGCTCTTCGCGGCGTGCAGCCGCCATCACCTGCCATCCTTCGCGCGCGAAGAGTAAGGCGGTGGCGCGGCCGATACCACTCGAAGCGCCCACGACAAGGACGTTCATTGTCTCTTTACGGCCTTAGCGCCGTCGACAAATCCGGATTTTTGCAAGCGTTTCCGATTATGCCAGATCGGGCTTGCTCAGGTTGCCCGGAGCGCGCCTTCTGCCGGTGATCGTCCCGGCCAGACAGAGGAAGGCCATCAGGACGAAAAAGCCGTAGAGGAGCTTCAGAAACTCGGTGGGGGCTCCGGCGGCGAAAGCAGCCCGGCCAGCGGCGGCGGCGAACAATAGAAAGAGAACAGCGAAATACGGCATCTTACAGTGACCCTGTGAATCTGGTATCGGCAGAAACCTGCACGGGCTACAGTAGAGCAATGACAAAAAGTCAATTTGTGGATGCATTGGCCCAAACCACGGGTCAGACCAAACAGGACAGCGAGCGGGCGCTCGAAGCCGTTCTCGAAACGTTGACTACGGCTCTGAAGCGCGGGGAAAAGATCGACTGGCGCGGATTTGGCATCTTCAAAGTGCGGGAAGCGAAAGCGCGGCAGGCGCGCAATCCTCGCACCGGGGAGATGGTGGAGGTGCCGGCCAAAAAAGTGGCTACGTTTAAGCCCGGCAAGGAATTTGCGGCGCTTTTGAATCAACAGGGATAACCGCCGACGCGTGGCGGCGTGTTATTCTGTTAGTGTCTTTGCCCGCATCCGTATTCACGTTCGAGTGCCTTCCGGCCCGCTATTCCCTCCTTATTCAAGTTGGTTCAAGAGCGCAGTCTGACAAAGATAATTTGTATCCCAGGGGAAAATTGTATTGTGACTAACATTTTTGTCGGCAATCTGAGCTATCAGACCAGCCAAGAAGATTTGCACGCCGCATTTGCCGCTTATGGCGGAGTGGAGCGCGTGAGTATTGTGACGGATCGGGACACTGGCCAGCCGCGGGGTTTTGCTTTCGTCGAAATGACGGAGGACAAGGACGCGCAGGCAGCGATTGCACAGTTGAACGGGACGGAGCTTCATGGGCGCGTGCTGAACGTAAACGAAGCCCGGCCAAGACCGGCGGGCGGCGGCGGTGGTTTTGGAGGACGGCGGCACGATTCCGGCGGCGGCAGGCGCGGCGCGCGTTGGTAGGCCAACTCGTTTATCGACTGAACACATAAGACGATAGATGGCCGCCAGCCTGGCTCCGCGCAGCCAGGTCTTGGCGGCCTTACCTTTTGTGAGGGATTCACTATGCCAGGTCGTGGACCACAAACTTTTAAAAAACGTCAAAAAGAGCAGCAGCGTAAAGAGCGGCAGCAAGAAAAAATGGAGAAGCGGCTGCGGCGCAAGGCAGAAGCCGCCGCGAACGCCGCAAACCCTCATAGTGGCGATTCGGATGTCGAGGCCACAACCGTAGGGCCACCCGCAGCGGAATCGGACGAGGACGCTTTGACCGGTGAAGCTCGCCAGGCGGGGCACGGAGCTTAAAAGCCAGGAATCAGGAGATAGGAGTCAGCACTGCCTCCGGCGGGGCCGGATTGAATAGGGTGTGACTCCAGGAAACAAGCGCGGTAAGGTGCAAGAGAGCACGGCCGCAGCTAAGGTCCTTTTTTCATTCGTGCGTATGCCGCCAAGTCAGCATGGCTCCAGGAAGGCAATTGAACATTGGCGAGGCCCTTGGGCGCTCCCCTAGGTTAGATTCCATGAAGACGCCAACCTGGGCGGACGTGTTCGGAAAGGGAAGATGCAGCAACACCGCGAAGGGGAAGCAGAGAGAAGAAGAGCGCTGGAGGGACTGCCGAGCATTCGACCGTTGGTGGCGGGAATCGATCTGGGGAGCGAGCGTCACTGGGTGTGCGCTCCAACCATGGACGGAAATGCTCGAGAAGTGGCCGATTTCGGAGCGACGACGCCGGAACTGATCCGGTTGGGCCAGTGGCTCAAACAGCGCCAGGTGGAATCTGTGGCGATGGAGAGCACAGGCGTCTATTGGATTGCTCCGCATGAAGTTCTGGAAGGGCAGGGTTTTGAGATTCTGCTGGTGGACACGCGGCAACTGGCGCAGGTGCCGGGTCGGGATAAGAAGAGCGATCCCACGGACTGTGAGTGGATTCAACGACTCCATAGCTGCGGATTGCTGAGGGGCTCCTTTCGACCACCAGAAGCAGTGTGCATGCTACGGACGCTGATGCGGGACAAGGCGAATCTGGTGGCCGAGTCCGGCGACTGGGTGCGGCGGATGCAGAAGAGCCTGGACCAGATGAATGTGCGTGTGCACCGGGCGGTTTCCGATCTAGACGGGGTGACGGGCATGGCGATTTTGCGAGCGATCGCAGAGGGCGAACGAGATGCGCGTAAATTGGCGCAACTGCGGGACCCGCGCTGCCGCAAAAGTGAGGAAGAGATTGCCGAGCAATTGAGCGGGCACTGGCGAGAGGACCATCTATTCAGTTTGCAGCAGGCCTTGAAGATGTACGAGGCGATTCAGCAGCGGATCGCCGATTACGAGCGGGAGATTCTGCGCCAACTGGCCGCGATGCAACGTGAGGACATGCGGGATCAACCACCTCCAGCGGTGAAGAACCAGCAGAAGGCCAAGGCCATTAAAAACGCGGGGAAGAGCCGATGCGGCAGGCGCTGTACCGGATGAGCGGCGTGGACATGACTACTATCGATGCCATCGGAGTGGAGACGGTGCAGGTTGTGCTGAGCGAATACGGGCCGGATTTGAGCTGCTTTGCCACCGAGAAGGAGTTTGTTTCGCATCTGACGTTGGCGCCGCGACGACCGACGAGCGGAGGCAAGCCGGTCAAGAAGAAACGGCGGAACACAGCGAGTACGCGTGTTGCCGGCGCCTTACGAATGGCCGCTCTTTCGCTGCGCAACAGCGCGACGGCGCTGGGGGCATACTATCGTAAAATCGCACACCGGATTGGGGGCGACGTCGCGGTGTTTGCTACAGCGAGGAAGTTGGCTACCCTGATTTACCGCTTGCTCCGTTGGGGGCAGCAGTATGTCGACGAGGGGGCAGAAACCTTTGAAAAGCGGTACCGGGAAATCCGAATCGCTACTCTAAGCGCCAAGGCCAAAGATCTCGGCTTTGCATTAGTGCAGAGTGCTTGAAGCAGATGCAAGCCTCCGGCAGGGCAGAAGGTTGCTTGGCTGCGTCCGCAAGCTCCCGCAGCGGGCCTCCGGCAGGTGGAAGTGAAGGAGTCACAGGTTAGAAGACGGAAGTCGGAAGATGAATCTCACTGTTCTAAAGGGCGGTTGGATTGTTGATGGTTCGGGCGCCGCTGGTTATCCAGGCGAGGTGTTGATCGAGGACGGACGCATTGCCGCAGTCGGCGCAGTGAAAGCGCCGGCGGAGTGCGCCACTGTCGATTGTGCCGGTTGCGTAATTGCTCCGGGATTTGTGGACCTCCACAGCCATTCCGATTTGCAGGTTCTCGAAAATCGGGTCGAGAAAACTAACCAAGGCGTAACCACCGAGGTGGTTGGAAACTGCGGATTTTCTCCTTATCCAGGGCGTGAGCATGCGCAGGCGCTGCGGGATTTTGCGAACGGAATTTTTTGCGGACATTCGGCGTGGGAATTTCAGAGCGCCAAGGATTATTTCGCGCAAGTAGAGAAATCCTCAACCGTGCTCGAAGTACAGTCTTTAGCCGGGCACGGCAGCCTGCGAGTGGGGCTGTTCGGTAATCGTCAGGATGCGCTCACAACCGCGGAACTCGAGCGCATGACGGACACGCTCGACGAGATTCTGGCGGCGGGAAGCTGCGGATTTTCGACCGGACTCATGTATGCGCCGGGTTCGGGCGCTCCTTTTGAAGAGCTGGAGGCGCTATGCCGCGTAGTCGCCAAGCGAGACAAGCTGTATGCGACGCATATGCGCAGTTATTCCTTCGGGCTGCTTGAGGCGATAGACGAGCAGCTCGAGCTGGCGCGGCGGACCGGCTGCCGTCTGCAGATTTCTCACTTGCAGACCGTGGGACGCGCGAATTGGGACAAGCAGCGCCCGGCGCTTGACCGGCTCGAGAAAGCGCGGCGGGAAGGAATTGATGTCGAATTCGATATCTATCCATACCAGGCGGGCAGCTCGGTTTTGACGCAGTTGCTGCCACAGTGGGCGCTTGACGGCGGAACGGCGGCGATGCTGGCGCGATTGGCCGATACGGGCGAGCGCAAGCGCATGGCTGAGCACATGCGAAGTAATGTGGCACAGAGCTGGTCCGACATTCTAATTACGTCGGCAAAGAGCGCGCGAAACCGGGATGTGGTCGGAAAGCGGCTGGCCGCGATCGCCGACGAGCGCAACTGCGATCCGATCGATGCGACCATGGACCTGATCGTGGAAGAGAGCGGCGCGGTAAACATGATTTCGTTCAACCAGAGTGAACCGAATCTGCGCGAGCTGCTTACGCACGAGATGTGCAGCGTGATCAGTGATGGATTTTACGTCGACGGCAAACCGCATCCACGGCTGTATGGGACCTTCCCTACCCTGATGGGCGAAGTGGTGCGCGATCGCAAGTGGATGACGCTCGAACAGGCGGTATGGAAAGTAACCTCGAAGCCGCTGGCGCGGCTGCGGATTGGCGATCGTGGACTGTTACGGCCGCGCTTCGCGGCTAACGTGACCGTGTTCGATCCTAAGACAATTTCGGGACCGGCGGATTACGACGAGCCCGAGCGGGCGCCTATTGGCATCCGGCATGTTTTTCTGCGCGGGCGTGCGATTGTTTAGGTTTCCGTTTCGCATCCACGCTACAGGGGACTTGCAGGGGCGCTATTTTGATTTGAGAGCACGTCGCCCGTGAATCCGAGAATCAATGTTCGCAACTTACCCAGCCCGCAGCGGTGGGGAAGCGCCCAGGCTGGTATGTCCTGGCACCACATCATTCCGTTTTCGTTATTGCGCGAGGTTTGGAATCGTCTGGTTGATGCCCACATTGCAACGCAACTTTCTGAAGCGCGTGTCGCAATACGCCAATACCTTTTCCTCTCAGACGCTACTCTGCTAAAGCTGGATGAGCTGATTGACAGGATGCGCGCCGAGAATTTGGACCAGCGACGAACGCGCCATCATCAATTCCCGCTCCTTGATGTCGCCGAGGCCAACAGACTCGCCACGGCAGCGACGTGGCCGGCGTGGAACACGGTGGAAGGGCCGAGCAGAAGAAGCGACGATCCACACGATAGCTACCTGGATCGATTCACGGCCGGTCTCACTGTGCAGGAGTTGGCGCGGATGAGAGCCATCGAGAGTTTATTCCCGCAATTGCAACGGTTCGTTAGCGCAGGGCCGATGCCGGGAGCCCCGCATTTGCGCGATCTGACCGGCGCGATATCACTCGCCCGACCGAACGTCTATTGCGATTCACCCATTCGATACCGCACGGATATGTGGGTCAAGGACCACGGCGATTTTTGGCGCAAGGCGCGCGGCTAGGTTTCCAGAACCTGCTTGATGTAGTCGTAGCACTTCTTGACTTCTTCCTGCGAAGTTCCCGTGCCTTTGTATTCGTATTCGATAAAGCCGGGAATCGGCCATTTCTTTTCTTTCAAGAGAAGAAGCACTTGCTTGATCGGCGTATCGCCTTCCCCCCAGGGAACGTTCGGGCCCTCGTTCTTTTTACGATCCTTGAGGTGTAAAAGAACGATGTTTTCGTGATTCTTCGTGATGTAATCGACGGCGTCGTAATTGGCGGCGGTAAAGTGGCCAATGTCGAGATTCACTTTGTAGTATTTCGACATTGCCATAGCGGCGGCGAAGCTTTCGGGTTTGGCGAACTGATTGGGATCGGTGAGATTGGAATGGCCGTGCATGGCGACGATCATCTTGTGCTTCTCGGCGAACGGCACCACGCGTTTAGCAACGGGAAGAGTGGTGGAAGCGGTGATGATCTTCACGCCGAGCGCTTTCGCCATGTCGAAGCCGCGGTCGATTTCTTCATCCGTGAAGCTGTCGTTGAAGCTGTAGTTATAGGCGTATAGATTAATTCCGGCATCGTCGAACTTCTTGCGAATGCCTTTGAAGTAATCGAGCGGGACGGTGGTGCGCCATTTGCGCAACTCTTCTCGTTCGGCTTTGCGAGCGGCGGCGCGGGCGGGATCGGGCGGACCCGAGCGGCGCGTTCCGCCGGGAGGCGCCGGGGCTTTGTCGGTATGACCGCCTTCAATGTGTTGCGCGAAGAGCTCGCAATCGCCAAGGCCGTCGGCAGCCATTGCTTTCAGCGCCTCGTCGAAGGGCAAATCGCGAAAGCTATAGGATTGGCAGCCGATCTGGACACCGGCGATTTTCGAATTGATTTTTTTTCCGAAGGCGCGGGCGAGCGGCAGGCTGGCGAGCGCGAGTTTTCCTAGATTTCTTCTGGTGAGCATGACGCAAGTCAATCATACTCCCAGCGATTTTGGAGTTTATGATGATGTCCGAAAACGGCGAGCATCGCCCGAATGCGGAACCTATGATGGAGTTATGAAGCTGGATAGAGAGACCTGCTATCGAGCAATGATCGCGCACGATGCGCGATTCGACGGCTGTTTCTTTGTGGCGGTGTCGTCAACCCGGATTTATTGCCGGCCGGTGTGCCGCGTCAAGACGCCCAAGCTTGAGAATTGCACGTTTTACTCGAGCGCGGCGGAAGCAGAAGCGGCCGATTACCGGCCGTGTTTGCGTTGCCGGCCCGAATTGGCGCCGGGAAACGCGGATGTGGAAGCCGGTAATCGCATTGCACAGGCGGCGGCGCGGCTGCTGGAAGAAGGCTTGAGCATCGAGAATACGGCGAAGAGACTGGGCGTGACGCCTCGTCATTTGAGCCGCGTTTTTCAGTGTGAGTATGGCGTCTCGCCCATCGGCTTCGCCCAGACACAGCGTTTGCTGCTGGCGAAGCGGCTGCTCGCGGACACTACGCTCGCGACCACGGATGTGGCGTTCGCTGCTGGATTCCAGAGCCTAAGGCGCTTTCACGCGTTGTTTCAACAGCGCTATCGCTTGACGCCGCAACAAGTCAGGAAAACGTCGCGGCGGACGTTCCGCCGGTCCGATTTATTGACTTTTCATTTGAGTTACCGGCCGCCTTACGATTGGCAGGCGCTGCTCGGGTTTTTAGACGCGCGAAGTATACGCGGAGTGGAGGAGATCTCGCAAAATGCGTACCGGCGCAGCATTCGGATTGTCCAAAACGGGAAAGTGCACACGGGATGGATGGAAATCACACCGGAACCGGCCCAGAATGCCATGCGCGTGACGGCATCCGCCTCATTGTGGAGGGTGATACCCGTTTTTCTCGCGCGCGTGAAACAGATGCTCGATCTTTCATCACATCCGGCGCGCATCGGTGAAGGATTGGGACAACTGGCGGCGGCCAAGCCGGGGTTGCGCGTGCCGGGCGCATTCGACGGATTCGAGCTTGCCGTACGCGCGGTACTCGGCCAACAGGTGAGCGTGGCAGGAGCTCGAACATTGGCGAGCCGGTTCGCAGCGGCATTCGGAAGCCGGGTGGACTCGCCATTTGAAGGCGTCACGGCGGCATTTCCACCGGCCCGGCAAGTAGCCGGGTTACAAATAGAAAATCTTACGGCGCTCGGTATTCTCGCTTCGCGCGCACGGACCATTCTAGAGTTGGCAAAGCAAGTGGCGGAAGGGAACATCGCATTGAGTCCCGGAAGTGACGTGAACACAACCATCGAGAAATTGCAATCGATTGGAGGCGTGGGTGAATGGAGTGCGCAATATATCGCGATGCGGGCGTTGGGCTGGCCGGATGCGTTCCCACACACGGATCTGGGCATCATGCGAGCGCTCGGAGAAAAGAGTCCAAAACGCATATTAGAGGCGGCGGAAGCATGGCGGCCATGGCGAGCTTATGCCGTAATGCATCTTTGGGCAGGAGGAGGAGTATATGAATCTGTTCGTTGATCGAATACCATCGCCAATTGGAACGCTATTGTTGGTATGGCAAGGAAATGCGTTGCGGGCGCTCGATTTCGGCGACAACAAAGAACGATTCGAGCGAATCCTGCGAATCGGACACGCGGGCGCTTCGTTGGAGCCCGCGCGCGCACCGGCTGCAATACGCGATCCGATTGAAGCTTATTTCCAGGGTGACGTAACGGCTATTGACGGTGTAGCGGTTGAGGCAAACGGGACGCCATTTCAGCAGCAGGTATGGAAGGCGCTACGCCACATTCCCGCCGGAACAACGATGAGTTATGGCGAACTGGCGGCGTGCATCGGCCGGCAGGGCGCAAGCCGCGCAGTGGGTTTAGCGAACGGATCGAATCCAGTGGGAATCGTAGTGCCGTGTCACCGGGTCATCGGCTCTAATGGCGCATTGACCGGATATGGCGGCGGCATCGACCGCAAGCGCTGGCTGCTGGAGCACGAACGCGGCGTATCCAGCTTTTGAGCGACTGGTACAGCGCGAAGCCGGCTATTGGCTTCGTCGATCGCTTCCTGCCAGGTGTCGCAAAGGATGAAGCACTTGTGATGGCCGAAGCCCTGGAGTATCCAGAACGTATAACCCAACTCGGATTTTGTGCGTTTGATGGAGAAGCAGCGAGCCGGCTGTTTGGGCCTCGCTAGCAGACCGACAAGAGCGCCGGCAACACCGGCGGCGATCAGAATGGAAATTCTAAGCATAAGCGCGCGAACGTGTGAGCATGGAATTGCTCGCCGCGCGGCCATGATCGAGCACACGCAGCAATTCTTCAAATACCATATCAGGCGTGCGTGTGGCGTGAATGCGGTGGTAATCGCGAGAACGGTAAAAGCGCACCAGCTTATCCATGTTGCGGCGATAGACGCGCAGGCGCTCGCGGATCACGGCAGGCTTGTCGTCTTCGCGCTGCAGAAGAGGCGTGCTGTCTTTGGTGCAGAATTGCGACTTGTTAAACGTCTGCCCACATTCCGGGCAATAGCGTCGGCCACCGAGACGGGAAATCACATCGCGGGCCGAGACAATGAAATCGAAAATGCGCGGTACGGCGAAATTGAGAGTATCCAAATACCTGGCTTGCGCGACGGTGCGAGGGTAACCGTCGAGAATGCAGCCGCGCACGCAATCGGCTTCGCGCAGGCGCCGGCTCACTAACTCATTCATGGTTTGATCATCGACCAGGTCGCCGCGCGCGAGCACCGCTTCCACTTCGCGGCCCAGATGTGAACCGGACTGGCATTCGGCGCGCAAGATCTCGCCGGTAGAAATGGCCGGAATTCCCAGGGTAGCGGACAACCGGGCAGATTGGGTTCCCTTCCCTGCACCAGGCGGACCGAGCAAGATGACGATACCGGCATGCTCTTGCATACCTCATCAGTTTGCGTTAGGGGGCCGCCGGGTTCAAGTGAGCTAGTCCGAAGTGGACCAGGTGTCCGCCGCGCATCGCGGTATACTCCCTGGCTGCTATGATGGAAAACAGGGTTACTACGCTTTGTTGTTAACGATTTCCGGTTCCTAATTATGAGTGTTCCCGCCTCGCAGATGTGGGCGACAGCGACCTACATTTTGAAGCAGAAGCTGGCCGGACGTAAGCGCTATCCATTGGTGCTGATGCTGGAGCCGTTGTTCCGCTGCAATCTGGCTTGCGCCGGATGCGGCAAAATTCAATATCCGGCCCACGTTCTGAAAGGCCAGCTTACGCCCGAGCAATGCTTCCAGGCGGTAGAGGAATGCGGAGCCCCCACTGTCGCGATCCCCGGCGGAGAGCCGCTGATGCACCCGCAAATCGGCGAGATTGTGGCGGGGCTGATCGCGCGTAAGAAGTACGTCTATCTCTGCACGAATGCGCTGCTGCTCGAAGAAAAGATCGATCTGTTCCAGCCCAGTACATACTTCAGCTTTTCGGTACACATGGACGGCCAGCGTGAGCATCACGATTTTTCAGTGTGCCGGGAAGGCGGCTACGACTTGGCGGTCCGCGGCATCAAAGCGGCGCTGGCGCGCGGATTTCGTGTGACGACGAACACGACGTTATTCGATGGCGCCGATCCGAACAGTGTGCGGCGGTTTTTCGACGAGATGACGGAATTGGGCGTGGAAGGCATGATGCTTTCTCCCGGTTATTCTTACGACAAAGCGCCCGATCAACAGCACTTCCTGGGGCGAGCACGTACGCGGCGGCTGTTCCGGGCGATTCTTTCGAATCGCAAAACCACGTGGAACTTCAATATGTCGCCGCTATTCAGCGAATTCCTGATGGGCCGGCGAAATTTCGCGTGTACGCCGTGGGGGATGCCTACCTATAACGTCTTCGGATGGCAGAAACCCTGCTACCTGCTGCAAGACGGATATGCCGATACGTTCGCCGAATTGATGGCGGAGACCGAATGGGTGCAGTACGGTACTGAATCGGGAAATCCGAAATGCGCCAATTGCATGGTCCACAGCGGCTACGAAGCGTCGGCGGCGGATTACGCCTTCAGCTCGGCCGGCGGCTTTTTCGCCATGGCGAAGGCATACCTGTTTAAGCGCTATCCCGATCGCGAGGCGCTCGAGTTGCTGGAGCAGCCTTCGAAGCCGGTGCATTCTTATAATCCGCTGGTGCAAATCGAGTGAGCGACACGCCTTTGAATCCGGAAGCGCTCGAAGTGTCGCCGGGCTTTGAGCATGAACGCCTGCAAGGGCTGATTCCTTCGATTGTCAGTGAAGAAGAATTGCGGGCAGCGCTCGAGAAGGCGTTCGAGTACCGCGGCGATGTCACGATTACCTGCAAGGATGGGCGGGTCATAGAAGGTTATGTCTATGACAGACGGCTGGCCGCCACGCTAAGCGAGTCGCGAGTGCGGGTACTTCCTACAGATGGAAGTGGACGGGTGAGTGTGTCGTATGGGGAGATCGCGGCGCTCCATTTCAGCGGGCGCGATACGGCCGCGGGCAAAAGCTGGGAAGCATGGGTACGGAAGTACTGGGAAAAAAAGGCGGCTGGGGAATCGGCGGCCATCGAGCCGGAGCGGCTTGAGTAACGGCGAACAAACCTCGTAGGAAACACCGTCTTACCGAAACCGTCCAAGTACTATAGAAATACTTGGGGATTGCACCTGTTGTAGCGCAGCAAAAATACAAGGAAGCAAAAGTGGAAAAGCCAGCGCAGAATATTCAAGAAGCGTTCCTCAACAATGCCCGAAAGGACAAAACCTTTCTCACCATTTACCTGATGAGTGGCGTAAAGTTATCCGGCCGCATCAAGAGCTTCGATAAGTACTCGGTGGTTCTCGAGACAAACAATCAAGAGCAGCTTATTTTCAAGCACGCCATTTCGACGGTGGTGGTTTCAAAGCCGATGCATGCGGTTGCCGCGCACGGTGCCGGTGCTTCGAGCACGCCCGGAGTACCGCTGACAGCCACGGCTTCCGAATCGGAAGAAAGCAGTGTTTAGTGCGCGCGCCAGCCGAGCGAACGCTACTGGTTGGAGTTGAGTTAACTGCACGACGGCGTTCGGTGAGTACGGCGGCGGAAGATCCAGCCGACTCAGAGGAGCCACTCGAGGAACTGGCGGCACTCGCCGAGAGCGCCGGAGCGCGTGTAGTTGGGCGCCTGACACAGACACGTACCTCACTGGATGCGGCCACGCTGCTCGGCTCCGGGAAAGTGGAGGAGCTACGAGCGAGGGTGGAAGCCGAGGAAATAGACTCGGTCATTTTCGACCGCGAGCTGACACCCACCCAACTGCGCAACCTGCAGCGGCAATTGGGAGCCAAGGTTCTGGACCGCACGCAGCTCATTCTGGATATCTTTGCAAGCCGGGCGCGCACCAGCGAAGGGCAGCTTCAGGTAGAGCTGGCGCAACTCAATTACCTGCTGCCGCGGCTCACCGGGCGCGGGACACAGATGTCGCGGCTGGGCGGCGGCATCGGGACGCGCGGACCGGGTGAAACGCAACTCGAAACGGATAGAAGACGGATCGGCAGCCGCATCGCAAAGCTCAAAAAGGAAATTGAGCGCGTACGGGCAACACGCGGCGTGCAGCGGTCCCAGCGGCAAGCGGTACCACTTTCGACGGTTAGCCTGGTGGGGTATACCAACGCGGGCAAATCGACGCTGTTCAACCGGCTCACAGGCGCGGGCGTGCTGGCGGATGCCCGGCTCTTTGCGACACTCGATCCGATTGTGCGGCAGATCCGGCTGCCTTCGCGCCGGCAGGTGCTGATCAGTGATACGGTCGGCTTCATACGCAATCTGCCGACAACGCTGGTGGAGGCATTTCGCGCGACCTTGGAAGAAGTGACCGCGGCGGCGCTGCTGCTGCATGTCGTGGATGTGACGTCGCCTATTGCGGCAGAGCAGACGGCGCATGTACTGAAGGTACTGGCGGAGATCGGGGCCGAGACGGCTCCGCAGATTCTTGTCTTTAACAAGAGCGACCGGTTGCCGGAGGGTGAGCGCGAGCAGGATTTAGCGGCGCATACGCACCGGCTGTTGGGCGAAAGCGCGCGGTTGAGCGACACGCCGGCCGCGCTGGTCTCGGGAAAAACGGGAGACGGTGTACCAGAGCTTCTGAAGCTGATCGACGAGCGCCTAGTGCAGGACCCGGTGGCGCGGCAGCGTTTTCGTTTACCGCTGGCCGAGGGCCGCGCGCTGCATTTGTTGCACGATCGAGCCGCGATTGTTTCGAAGCGGTATGAAGATACGTATTGCGAAGTGGTGGCGGATGCGCCGCAATCGATTCGGGATAAGCTGGCCGAATTTGCGGTAGCGGAGTGAACATTTCGCGGCCATGCTTGTGCGCGTTTTTAACTTTCGCGTAGCGTAAAAGTGTGACGGTGGAGCAAAGGCGCGTCTCGATCAACTCGTGCTGCGGAAACAGCAATTGCTCATCACGAGTGCAAGAAAGCGTACGCGGCGGCCAGCATCAACGTGAACACAATAGCGGTGATTAGAACAACTAAGAAATCCCACTCTGCGGGTGGGCTCTCGAAGCGCTTGAGGGAAGGACCGGTGCTTCCGGTTTTCGGCGGATCGAAGTGGAGGTCCGGAGTGGTCGACCTCTCGCTCGGAATACGTACCGAATCCGGTGGCTGCTCGCTGAGAACTGCGTTCTCTACACCCAGTGCGTTGCCGATCTTTTCTCTCAGTTCTGAGGGATCGCGGGGAAGCCCCAAGCGCACGGCGTCAGGCAGTTCCGAGAGAACTTCTTCAACGTCCAGGGGCCGAAAGGGCTTTGCTACCCAGAATTCCAGTGCATCGGCCAAGCGACAACTCAGATGTGAGATGCGGAGACTATCGAACTCAGTCGCCCCGGCGGGTGGATCATGGTGTCGACCTGCGACGACACGGAATTCGTGGGGGAGTTTCCACTGCTCGATCAAGCGGCGTCCGAGTTCGCAATGATCCATCGTGAATAGTTGCCTCTCGAGTTCGACAAGCGAGGCTACGTTACGATCTGCCTTCCGAAGCATCAGGTCGTAATCATCAGGCCACGCCACCAGCAATCCCAACCGTCCGATATCGTGAAGCAGACCGAGGCTGTACGCCTGTTCCGGCTGTGGTGCACCAGCGGCGGCAGCGATCTCACGGGAAAGAATCGCGGTAGCAATCGTATGTTGCCAGCACCTTTGAAATGCCTCCGTCCGGAGAGCCGCCCGTGAATAGTTGCGCATAGCCACCGACATGACAAGCGACTGAACTCGTTGGGCGCCCAGCAGCATAACAGCCTGCTGTAGCGTGCCGACCTCGTATCGGAAGAGCGCAGAATTTGCCAGCCTGAGAACTTGCGCGGAAAGCGTAGCGTCTGACGCGATTTCGCGCACCAGAAGACCGAAGTCGGCATCATCCTGCGATACCAGGTCCAGCACACGCAGGGCCACGGCGGGAAAGGCCGGAATGCTGGCCAGGGAAATGTCCTTCAGTGGGCAATCCTCTGAAACCTGCTGTGACATAGTTTGATAGTCTTATCGTCCGCAGCCAGCCAACTTTCCAGGATTCATTTCTGCTGTGTGCGCAGTGGAAGAAATTGTGTGGGCCGAGCGGCGACGATTTCTATCCCACGCACAAGCTCGAAGATTATGCAAAGAGAGGCTTTGCGAACCGGTCGCCAGCGCCGGGATAGCCAGGCGAGCATGCCGTCAGATTCTCATCCGGCAAATCACGCCCACATCGTCGCAATACCACATCCAGTCGTTTCGGATGGTCATGCCATGGGGCAATGGGTCGGAGTCCCGCAGCACGATCTTTTCAACGATCTCACCCGTTTGCGGATCGTGTTTATGGAATGCGTTCAGATTGGAATCGGTCACCCATAAATACTTTCCCTCCCAGCCAATGCCATGCGGGCGGTTGCCTGCCGCCGGGAACATCACCTGAACGACCCAAGTCTTGGGATTTATACAGTAGACGCTTCTGGACGGCGGCACCGCAAACCACAGCCTGCCATCTCGCCATTCCTGGCCATGGGCTCCCGTCCCAGGTGCGGCCCCTCCCAGCAATTCGCCCATTTGGAATCCGCCGACCTGAGTGTTTCCTCTGCCGGTCAACACACTATGGCTACCCTGGCCAGGTCCTTGCGTTTGCACCGCCGCCTGCCGTCTTCTGGCAAGTGGACTTGATCGTTGTGGCGGGTCGCCCACAAATTTATAGATCACGCCTGCGCCGGGTGTAAAGTGTCTCTCCAGCGCCTTTCCCGTAACACTGTCTGTCTTTACAATTTCTCGGCTGTAGGTGGATCCAATCCAGAGAGCCTCGCCATCGAAAGTGATTCCGCTTGATGCGGTAGTTTCCGTTTCAAACTCACGAATTGTCTTGCCGTGCTCGTAATCGACCAGGTAGGCTTTACTGCCGGGACCCTGGTCGATGATCCAGAGGCCCTGATCCGTTGCTTGAAGTCCGTTCGGCTTGGGATTCAGACCCGGGGAATCGAAGACAATTTCAACTTTCCCTGCTTTCCGGGTCTTCACACTTTCAAGATCGACCCTCGAAGCGGCAGCAATTGGGGCCGCCACCGCCGTAACCGTCAGGAAGTCTCTGCGCCTCATTGCTCGCCTCTGTCCTTCGCCAGATTTTGTCACAGAAACGAGCGCGCTTCAACGGCGCCGTCTGTCGTTGCTATTAGCATGTGAATTGTTAGGATCTCTCGCAAACAGGCTCGGCGCGGAATACGCATGCCTGCACTCTCACGCTGTGGCGTACTCCAAACCGTAACAACAGGCGGTTTCTGCTATAGACTGTTTGCTGTTCGCAATAGCATTACCTATCCGTCAGGAGGAGGAAAGACATGAAATTCTCGGCGATTACACTGCTTTTGGCCGGAGCACTGGGCTTCGTCCTCGGCACATTTAACAGCGATCGACAGCCACACATCGCGCTAGCTCAGAGTTCGGCAGCAGTCCGCCCTGCCAATGATGGCAAGTTGAACATTATCATCTTTGGCGCGCACCCCGACGATGCCCAATATCGCGGCGCCGGCGTCGCGATGAAATGGGCGAAACTCGGCTATCACGTGAAGCTGGTCTCGACAACCAACGGCGATATTGGTCATTGGCAGATGGCAGGAGGCCCGCTGGCGCTGCGCCGAAAGCAGGAAGTGCTCGCGGTAGGACAAAGACTGGGCGTCGAAACCGAAGTCCTCGACATACATGATGGTGAGATCATGCCGACCCTGGAAAATCGCCGCACCATCACGCGTTTGATTCGCCAATGGAATGCCGACATCGTTATCACCAATCGTCCCAATGACTACCATCCCGATCATCGCTATACCTCGATTCTGGTGCAGGACTCGGCGTACATGGTTGGTGTGCCGTTCTTTACCCCGGACATACCGCCATTGAAGCGAAATCCGATTTATCTATACACTTCGGACCGCTTTCAGCGGCCGAATCCATTCCGCCCCGATGTCGCGGTCGCCATCGATGACGTGATCGAGCCTACGCTCGACGCTCTCTTGCTGATGGAGTCGCAGATCCAAGAAGGTGGCGCGGATGGGCACGCTGGGCTTTACCCGGACGACGAAAGCGGGCGACAGCGACGGAGCCAAGAGGTCCGTACCACTCTCGCCAAGCGTTATGCCGCGCAAGCCGACAAATCCCGCGACGCGCTCGCGAAATTCTACGGGCCAGAGCGAGCCCGCTCCGTGCGATATGCGCAGACATTTGAAATCTGCGAGTACGGCCGGCAGCCCTCACAGGACGAGCTGAAACAGATGTTCCCGTTCTGAACGTTTTCAGGGCTCTTTTTGCATAAATACGCCAAGCCAAAGGGCCTTCCCGGCCGGTAAGGATCGGGTTTGCTGCTCAACCAGTTCGAAATTTTTTTGGCTCAGGCGGTGTTGAAATTCAGGGATGTCGATCAGCGCGAAATCCTGTTTCAGCGTCTGCATGGAGGTGTAGCGCGTGGGCGCAACGTCCTGCTCCTCTTCGCTCGGTAACTGCAGCACCACGGACAACCTGCCGCCCGCCGCGACAAGCGAAAGCGCATTCTCTAACGCGATATCCGTCCCCACATGTTCGAAGATTAATGCCGCGTGTACCAGCGCCACCGCAGCAAGACAGCAGTTTCGTTGGGCAAGATCGTAGCAGTAAAGTTCCAGCCCTGGAAGCGTACCGAACCGCTGCTGGACTTCATCGAGATACTGCTGGTTGATATCCAGTCCAAGGATTCTCTTTGTGATTGTGCGGTCGATTTGGTCCAAGCCATTGCCACCGGCCACGCCCAGCACGGCGGC
>JAICIH010000067.1 GCA_025924475.1 Bryobacteraceae bacterium | reverse complement strand
GACGGCCATTTTCCGAAAATCGTATCTTGGCTTTTGCTCGCGAGTTCCAGCGTCGTACGGATTTTCATAAGCAGCATCCGCAGATAGCTGCGGACCGATGACTAAGCAAGCCTGATACTTGAATTCTGGCAAAGCTTTTCGGTACAGTGTGATGGTCTTCAACACTCAGCCATCAGCTTCTAATTCATAGCTGATGGCTAAGGGCTGATGGCTGAAAGCTCCCTTTCATCGAACCATCCCCGCGCCGGCCACCAATAGCATCGTCGCCGCAAATACCGCCAACACACTGGCCTTTTTCCAATGCGGCAAAACTGCGTGAAAACCAAGGAAGAGAAAAGATCCGGCAATAATCGCGAGGACCGCCGCCGGCCACCCGTTGCCGAATTGCGCCGTCCCTAACCTATCTGCGCCGGGCTCGATGAGCGCGCCCACTAACGTTGCCAGTTGCGCCGCGCCCCCTGCGGCCGCTGCCTTCCACGCGGACGATGTGGATCGGCGCGCTATCCACCCCGCTGCGATCCCCTCCGGCACCTTGTGCAGCGCCAATCCGATAGGTGCGGCGATCTCGGGCAGCGGGCGTGCTGCCAGGGCGCGCACGCTCCAGCCATCCAAAAAACTATGCAGCGCCATCGCCGCGAGCACGGGCCACAAAATTCCCTGACGCGGCGAATGACCGGCGTGCAGCAGTAATTGATCGAGCCCGGCCATCATGCCCGCAACCAGCAGCGCCAATCCTACTGCCTGCCATTGCCCCGTCGTGAACCCCACTTCGGGAATCAGCCAAAACAACGATATGCCAAACAGCAACCCGCCGCCTGCGGCTGCAAGCAGCGAAGACAGGACACGGGCGTGACCCAGATAGACGCCCGCCCCCACTCCGGCGAGTCCCACCAGGGTCAACAGCCACGGAATCGCCATCTACTCGGCGTTCACTTTGATTACGAAATAAGTGACCGGCTGTCCCTTGTCCACGAGCACCTGATGAGGAATGCCTGCCGGAATGTGAATCACATCGCCGGGTCCGAACGCATGCTTCTCGCCGCCTGCAATGGACTTGCCGCGCAGTTCGCCCGGCTTCTCCGTGTGAGAATCCGTCAATTTACCGCCGCTGAGAAGTGTTCCTTGGCCGCTTTCGATAACGAAAATATCCGCCACATGTTCGTGCAGCTCGGAAGATCCCGTGGATTCGCGGTAAGCGAGCATCGATAAATGATTGCCCCATTGCTTCAGGTTCTCCGAAGCAAAAGTAGTCTTCTTCGCCGCGAGCTTATTGCCCGCTTCCCGCAGGTCTTTCGAGGAGAAAATATCGACCGTCGCCGCTCCCAAAGAAGCAGCCGCCAGGCACAGCAATGCAATATGTTTCAACGGAATGGCCCTTTCTAGCGCTTGGTGGGCCCTGTAGGATTTGAACCTACGACCAATGGATTATGAGTCCACTGCTCTAACCGCTGAGCTAAGGGCCCGCCTTGCCATCATACCGGTAAGGGGCCTTTGGCACACGCTACGAGATCGTGGTGACCGCCTTGAGATGCCGGTTATCGTGATATCGCGGGCGATGATATAGCAGCACACGACTGCCCGAACTTTCGAGCGCAATCCCGATTCGCCGCAATCGTAACGCTTTCTCAATGGCAGGATGCCGCTCCGGCGGAGCAAAGAATGTCAGAAAACCGCCGCCGCCCGCTCCGAGCAATTTGCCGCCGATTGCCCCCGCTTGTTTCGCCGCGGCATACCAATCGTCAATTGCCCCATCGCTAACTCGAGGATGCACTTCGCGTTTCAATCTCCAGCCCTCATCGAGTATGGCGCCCGTCGCGTCGATGTGCCCCGCATTCAATTCGGAACGCAGATCGTAAGCAAGTTTGGTCATCCGGCGCAGCAGGTTTTGCGTGGCCTGATCGGATTCGGCCTGGGCGCTCTGTTCCGCAAGAATAGACGAAGCCGAGCGCGTTTTTCCCGTATAAAACGTGATCAAGTGCGATTCGAGCAGCTCCAGCTCGCTTCCGGAACATAAAATCGGCTCGACAATCACTTTCTCATCCGGCTCAAAGCGAATGAAATTGAGGCCTCCGAAGGCTGCCGCATACTGGTCCTGTTTGCCGATGCGCTCACCGCATAATTCAATTTCTACCGTGCAACTTTCATCAGCCAGATCTCCAGCCGAGACATAACGCGATTGATAAGCATGCAGCGCGAGCAGTAAGCCAACCGTAAAAGCGCTCGATGAGCCAAGGCCCGTTCCGCTTGACGGAATGTCGGCGATTGATGTGATTTCAATGCCCCCAGTGAAGCTCAATTTTTTAAGCGCCGCCCGCACAATGCGGTGATCGATTTCATCCACCGTCGCCACTTCTTCCGTGCGCGAGTAACTAACGCGGATCCAATCGTCGAACTTCTGATTTACATTTATGTAAACGAACTTGTCGATAGCTGTGCTCACCACCGCGCCGCCAAACTGGCGGTAAAAAGATGGCAAATCGCTTCCTCCGCCTGCAAAGCTGATCCGCAGAGGCGTTTGAGTTGTAATCATGCGTGTAAGATTTGATCCACAGCGTCGCGAATAGTTACTTTACCGGATACCAGTACCGAACGGATTCCAAAGCTTTGGGCTGCCTGTATATCGGCGGCGCTGTCGCCCACCATCCAGGAGCGGTTCACGTCGATATTGAGATCTCGCGTAGCCGCTTCGAGCAGACCGGTCGCCGGCTTACGGCACGTGCATGCGATCTTAAGATCCGATCGCTCTCCCGGATATCCCCTGTCCGGATGATGCGGGCAATAATAAATCGCATCCAAATAGGCGTGCGATTCTCCCAGTAGCCATTCGAGCCGGTTGTGAATCCGCCGCAGCCCGGCTTCCGTGCACTCCCCGCGCGCCACTACCGGCTGGTTCGTGATGAGCACCGCCAATCGCCCCGCCCGATTAATCGCGCGTACCGCCTCGGCGGCGCCCGGCAGCAAATCCAGCTTCTCTGGCGTATTCAGCCAACCGCAATCGCGATTCAGCGTGCCATCGCGATCCAAAAAAACCGCCGGCGCAGGCGTGTCGAAAGAGGCCGATACAATCCGTCCCGATTGGTAGTCCCGCCGTATCCGTTCAAGCCGCTCCGGAGTTCCCGCATCCTTGATGTACTCCCGGCTGCGATAGCCGTGTAGAGTTTTTCCATTTGCCAGCAGCGCAGGAAAAAGCTGTTTGGCGATATCGGCAGGACTCTTCGCTAGCTCGAGCGCCTGCTTCGAAAATACATACAACGCCGCGTTCACTAAATTCTGCAGATTTGCGTCCGCCGCATGCGGATAAGGATGAAACGCGACAATTTCGTCGCGCTCGTTTATCTCCACCAGATCCGAATCCTGCGGATGATCGTTTGGGTGGACCAGCAGAGTTGCGCTCGCCTCCGCCGGATGCGCATCGATCATTCTTTGCAAGTCGACGTTTACCATTGTGTCCCCGTACATGACAAGGAACATATCGTCCAACTTGTCCTGCGCATCCAGCAGCGCTCCGGCCGTTCCCAGCGGTTGCGCCTCCGGCAGGCAGCGAATGCGAACGCCCCAAGCCGAGCCGTCGCCGAAATAGCGCTCGATGTGCTCGGCTCCGTATCCGGTGAGCATCAAAATGTCGCGAATTCCGTGCTTGCACGCCAATAAGACTTGATGCTCGAGAAGCGGTTTACCGTCCACCTCTACCATCGGCTTCGGCATATCCGCCGCAAGCATATTCTTGAGCCGGGTGCCTTTGCCCCCGGCTACGATTACGAGCTGCATGAAACGGCGCTTTGAAACTCGGCGTGAATTTCCTGGACCGCTCGTTCTACCGCCTGCCGTGAGGTGAGCTGCGGAGACCAGCCGAGGCGTCTTAGCTTCTCGATCGAATAGCGAAACTTCGGGACATCGCCCACCCAGCCTTTGTTGCCGCCGGTGAAACGGATGGGAGTAGCCGGCGCGGCTTGCTTCTGCACGGCTTCCGCAATCTCTTTCACGGTTGTCCCTTCGTCGGGTGGTCCGATGTTGAACCAATTCAGCGGATCTTTGGCGTGTTCGCAAATCCAGAGCATCGCCTCGATTAGTTCGGACACGTGCAAATAAGGTTTCTGCTGCGTGCCGTCGCCGAGCACTTCGAGGTCGGCCGGATTACGCGACAACTTGGTGAGCAGATCGAAAATGATACCGTGCGTCGCGCGCGGTCCAATGACATTCGGAAAGCGGAAAATCCAAGCGCGTTCCAGATAGCTCTCGACTGCCGCGCTGATCAGCGCTTCGCTTGCGAGTTTCATTGCGCCGTAGTTGGAAATCGGAAAAAGCGGCCCGACATTTTCTTCCAGCGTTTCCTCGTGTACACCATATACAGCGGAAGTCGAAGCAAACGCAATTTTCCGGATGTTCGCTTCCCGCATGGCCACAAGGACGTTAAACGTGCTCAAAAACGTGTCTTTCAGGTCCACATTCGGATCGGCCACGCCGGCTCCAATATCCGAATTCGCGACCATATGCCAAACCGTATCTATCTCATACGACGAGAAAATGTTCCGCAGCGAACTGAGATCGCAAACGTTTGTCTCAAAAAATCGAAAACCTGCGTCCAACAGGGAGCGCGATAAATTCCCTTGTGTGCCTCGCGAAAAATTATCGATCCCAATGACGGTATTGCCCAGTTCCAGCAGGCGATCCGTCAGATGGCTTCCTACGAAACCAGCCGCCCCGGTAACCAATACCGTTCGATTTTGTGCCTGATTCATCTATTACCATCGAAGATAGCAACACCAAAAAAGACATGAGCGCCGCTACTCTAGCCGTTTCCGGTCCGCTGCCATACGATCCGGAATGTATTCTTTTGCCGCCCGTTTCCGATGTTGCCGATCCGGAGCTTTCGATCGTCATTCCGGCCATGAACGAGCGCCTTACGATCGCCGACACCATTAAATGGTGCCAGGAGGGATTTCGTAAAGCCAATATCGTGGGGGAAGTTTTAATTATTGACAGCTCCACCGATGAAACTCCGCAAATCGCACTGGAGCAGGGGGCGCGTGTGCTGAAGACGCCGCGCCGGGGCCTCGGGCGCGCTTATATTGATGCGATTCCCTACATCCGTGCGAACTATATCCTCATGGGTGACGCCGATTGCACTTACGATTTCCGTGAAATCGGAGAGTTTGTGCGCGAATTTCGCAACGGTTTCGAATTCATCATGGGCTCCCGTTTTCGCGGCTATATCGAAGAAGGCGCCATGCCGCCGTTGCATCGCCACTTCGGCACGCCACTTACTACGGCCATTCTGAATTTTCTCTACTCGAGCCGGTTTTCCGATATTCATTGCGGGATGCGCGGCATCACCAAGGCTGCGCTGCAGAAGATACGGCTCGAATCGCAGTCCTGGGAATACGCCTCGGAGATGGTGTTGAAATCCGCGTGTCTGAGCCTTCGTACCACCGAAGTACCGGTACGGTTTCTGAAGGATCGCGAAGGACGCTCGAGTCACATGAAGCGCGGCGGCTTCCTCGAGCCTTGGCGCGCTGGTTGGATCAATCTTCGCGCCATGTTCATCTATCACGCCGATTTCTTTGTGCTGCGCCCCGGCTTGGTTGCGCTTGTCATCGGGTTGCTGCTGGCGCTGCCGCAAACGTTCGGACCCGTGAGAGTCGGTCCCCTCACTCTCTCGTTGTATTGGACTTTATTTGGCATGACGCTTGCAGTCGTTGGCCTGCAAAGTTTTTTTCTCGGCTGCATCGTGCAGGTCATGTACAACTATTCGCAGCAGGTAACCAACCGCTGGGTACGCCTGTTTTCCTATACTCGCGCGATGGTCGTTAGCGCCATTCTCGCGCTCATCGGGCTCGCTCTCGGTATCCCGTTGGTCAAGCAATACGTGGGCGCGGGTTTGGTCTTGCCGGACGTAAATGGGCCCGCGAACCACATGGCGGCAGTGGGATTGCTGTTTGTGATCGCAGGCTTCATGACCTTCAGTTCTACTCTGGTCCTGCACGCCGCAGCTTTGCGAGGCCGCCGTCTCTGACGGATTCACGCTTTCCGCTCACCGGCTTTAATAGCTACTTTCTCGCTTATTGCTGTGAAGAAAGCCGCCGCGCCGCGTTGTCGGCGGCGAAACAAAGGGGCGCTAACGCGATTCGCGCCTGGGCGTTCTTAGATACCGAATCGGCGCCGGCTGCAGACTGCGTTGCTTTTCAATATTTCGAAAACGGCGGCATCCGGTTCAATGATGGGCCGCAAGGCTTGGAACGTCTCGATGCGTTGATTGCGGCTGCCGAAGAATTCGGGCTGGCGCTGATTCTGTCGCTCGTGAATTATTGGCAGGATTTCGGCGGAATGTCGATGTATCTCCGTTGGCTTGGCCTGTCTGGCGATGTGACCGCCTTCTATTCTTCACCCGAGGCGCGTCGCGCCTATCGCACCTGGGTTGCGCACGTCTTGACGCGTCGCAATACCATCACGGGCCGCCTGTACGCGGAAGAACCGGCGATTTTGGCCTGGGAGCTTGCAAATGAGCCACGCTGCCAGATTCCTGGTGGCCGCGAGATCCTGCTCGATTGGACCGCCGAAATGGCCGCTCTGGTGAAGCGACTGGATCCCGTCCATCTCCTCGCGCTGGGCGATGAAGGATTCTTCTATCGCAAAGGGTCGGGACATCTCTACGATGGAACCTACGGCGTCGACTTCGAAGCCGTTCTCGCGCTCGAGGAAATCGATTTCGGCACGTACCATTTCTATCCGCAGCAATGGGGGCTCTCCGGCAATCTCGAGTTTGCCGAACAATGGATCGTGGACCATATCGCCGCCGGAAAACGCGCCAACAAACCGGTGGTACTCGAAGAGTACGGGCTCAAAATCGATGGATGCCGCGTCAACTCCGCTTTAGAGCGCCATCGATGGCTGCACCGCTGGCGCGAGATCGTCCAACAAATGGACGGTGGCGGAACTCTGGTGTGGATGCTTGGCTGCGATGCGCCGGATACCAGCGGCTATTGCGACTCGTACACGATTTAGGCGGTGCAGGGGAGTACCATGCCCGGGAAGCAGCGCCGGAAGTTTTGCGCCAGAAAACACGCTAACTCGCGCGCCGAAAGGCTGCGTCCTTCGCCGAGCACCGCGACAACACCTTCGTCGTCCGGATCGCGCGCCAGTGGAACTTCCAGTTCCTCCGGATAAAAGCGCAGGTCTTCCTCTTCATGCCCGGTTACAGTGCCTCGGATGGTGGGTCCCCAGCGCTCAAAAGAGATATTCAACGTGATTTCCGTGGAAGGACATTTGTGGCGCACCAATCGTATTTGATTTCCCGGCGACCATTCGACCAACTCGTCGGCTGGCATGCCACGATTGATGGCTGTCGCATTGATGGCTTCCATGAGCCGTCTGCATTCGCGCGCTAACTCTTCCCAGTAATTCGATCCTTCGTGAAACAACGGAAGTGGCGCCGGAGCTGCTGAACTCATTGTCTGTTTCCTCTCCTCTCGCGGTCGCGTCGGCACCGCGGGGTTGATCGCCAAGCGTTGGAACCCTAACTGCTCTGACAGGGAGGGCCGGGAATCCCATGGAAACGGTCCCATTCCGGGCCCGTTTCGTGAAAACATATTAGCGCATTTTAGCGCATGAGGAAAGCATTTTTCTTTGCCAGGCTACCGGGCAGTGGCCGCCGAGCCTAGTTCTTTTACGATGTTCGTCACAAAGGACTTAGCGTCGCCGAACAACATAAGCGTTTTGTCCATGTAATAGAGATCGTTCGGGATGCCGGCGAACCCGGGACTCATGCCGCGCTTGATCACCATCACCGTTTGCGCCTCGTGTGCGCGCAGGATCGGCATGCCTGCGATGGGGCTCGTCTTGTCTGTCTGCGCCGCGGGATTCACCACGTCGTTCGCCCCGATCACCAGAGCGACGTCGGTCCTTGAAAAGTCGCCGTTGATATCCTCCATCTCGACCAGCCGGTCATACGGCACGTCGGCTTCGGCGAGCAGCACGTTCATGTGCCCGGGCATGCGGCCGGCTACCGGGTGAATCGCGAAGCGCACATCCACCCCGTGCCGTGTGAGTACATCGTACATTTCCCGCAATTTGTGCTGTGCCTGCGCCACCGCCATGCCATAGCCGGGTATGATCACTACACTGCGGGCGGCATCGAGAATCTCAGCCGCTTCCTCCGCCGATGCCGATCGCACCGGCCGCTCCTCTTTCGCTTCTTTGGCGCTGGATTGGATCGCTCCGAAAGCGCCGAACAATACGTTCGTGAACGAACGGTTCATGGCGCGGCACATGATCACCGAAAGAATGAAGCCCGAGGAACCGTCCAAAGCGCCTGCCACGATCAGGAGTTTATTGTCCAGCGCAAATCCCATGGCGCTCGCCGAAAGGCCGGCGTAAGAGTTGAGCAGCGCGATAACGGTAGGCATATCCGCTCCGCCGATTGGAATGATCAACAGCACGCCGAAAACTAGCGAGAGCACAATAAAGATCGGAAACAGCCATGTCTTTTCGGGTGAAAAGACCAGCGTCACGCCGATAGCTACCGCCGCGCCGAACACGCCCAGGTTTACAAAATTCTGTCCCGGATAAGTAAATGGGCGTCCGGGCAGAATTTCCTGGAGTTTGCCGAATGCCATCAGGCTGGCCGTGCAAGTCAGAAACCCAAGAAGCGTTTCGAGCGCGAGCGCCGCCATCACGAAACCATGCGGCGTATGGCTGTAATATTCGGCCGTGCCGATTAACGCCGCCGCCAGCGCGCCGCAAGCGTGCGAAAAGGCCGTCCGCTGCGGTACCGCCGTCATCGGCATGATATAGGCAATCGGAACGCCGATCGCGGAGCCGACGAAAAAGGCGATCAGGATCCATTCGTAGTTAACGACCTCGTAACGCAGTAGCGTACCCACTACCGCCAGCAGCATCCCCACTTCTCCCACCACAACGCCGCGCCGCGCTGTCGTGGGAGAGTTCATCCATTTGATTGCGAGTATGAAGCCTGCCGCCG
Organism: Bryobacteraceae bacterium; assembly: GCA_025924475.1. GTDB lineage: Bacteria > Acidobacteriota > Terriglobia > Bryobacterales > Bryobacteraceae > Bog-105. The sequence goes on along the minus strand of JAICIH010000067.1, from coordinate 11,293 downwards.
CCAGAATGTAGAGAATCGGAAAGATCGTTTCGATCATTTCTTTTCTCCGCGCTTCTTGAACATTTTGAGCATGCGATCGGTGATCAGATAACCGCTCACCAGGTTTGTCGTCGAAGCCACCACTGCGATAAAGCCCAACACTTTGCTGAGCGGGGTCGCGTCTTGGGCGCCGGTGATCAGAATCGCGCCCACTACGGCGATCGCCGAAATGGCGTTAGTCAGCGACATGAGCGGCGTATGGAGCAGCGGCGATACGCGCCGGATCAGCTCAAAGCCAAGAAATGCCGCCAGCATAAAAACCCAAACCGCAATTTCGTACTTGTTCATGACGCCACCAGTTCTAGAACGCGAGGATGTACTACTCGCCCCTCGTGCGTTACCAGCGTTTCTCGAATAATTTCGTCCTCGCGATCGATCACAACCGCTCCATCCCGCACCAGCAGCTTCACAAATGCCGCAATGTTCGCCGAATACATCTGGCTGGCATGTTGTGGCACCATCGATGGCACATTCAATGGCCCCAGCAGGGTGATTCCGTTATGGACCACAGTTTCGCCCGGCCGTGTTAGTTCGCAATTGCCGCCACGTTCGGCAGCCAGATCCACGATTACCGAGCCTGGCGCCATGCCCGTGAGCATCTCACCGGTGATCAGAATGGGCGCTCTACGGCCCGGTACGGCCGCCGTTGTGATGACCACATCCTGCTCGCGCAGCACCGCCGCCAACAATTCGCGCTGGCGCTTGTAAAACGCCTCGTCCATCGCCTTGGCATAGCCGCCCTTGTCTTCCGAGCCTTGCGCGTCCACTTCCAGGCTGACGAATTTTGCCCCGACGCTCTCGACTTGCTCCTTCACCGCCGGCCGCACATCGTACGCACAAACTACCGCGCCCAGCCGTCGAGCCGTGGCGATCGCCTGCAGTCCTGCTACGCCTGCCCCAAGTACGAACACTTTTGCGGGGGTGAGCGTCCCGGCCGCCGTCATTAGTAGCGGAAACATCTTAGGCAAATGGCTTGCGGCCAGCAGGACGCCTCGATATCCGGCAATCGTCGCCATGGCGGACAACGCGTCCATGCTCTGCGCGCGCGTAATGCGCGGCATCAGCTCCATCGCGAAAAAAGAAACTCCGGAGCCAGCTAAATCGGAGCATTCTTGCGCGGTCGTAAGCGGTTCTCCGAACCCGGTCAGGATCTGGCCGCGCCGGAGTAGCGGGAGATCGGAGCGGCCTGCCTCGGGATTCGCCCCCAGGCAGCGCACCTGCGCCACAATCTGTGCCTCACGAAATACCGTTTGGCGATCGGTCACCCGCGCCCCTCGCGCGGTATATGCGTCGTCGGGATAACCCGCCTCCGCCCCCGCACCGCTTTCTATCAATACTTCAATCTTGGATTTGCGCAGCGCCTCGCATTGGCGCGGTGTAATCGCCACGCGGCGTTCCCCAGGGAACGTCTCACGAGGAGTTCCGAGAATGGCAGGCAATGGTCCTCCGCTGGAAAGAACCTTACTCAAACGGACGGAAAACGTCAAGCCTCAGTTACATGTCCGTCACTCGAGTAGTTGTATATTGAAACAAACCAAAAGATGGCTAGCCCCGTGGCTGGTCATAGGTGCGCGTGAAACCGACCGACGTTAAAAATCCAGACTATTACCACAAAGTTGTCGACTGCCAGTGGGCATGTCCTGCGCATACAAATGTTCCCGAATATATCCGGCTTATTGCGCAAGGCGAGTACACTGGCGCCTACATGCTTAACCGGGAGTCCAACGTGTTCCCCGCAATTTTGGGGCGCACCTGCGACCGGCCCTGTGAGCCGGCCTGCCGGCGCGAACGCATCGACGCGAAACCCGTCGCAATTTGCCGGCTAAAGCGCGCGGCGGCCGATTTGCGCGGCGAAATCGCGCACCTGATGCCGAAAATTCCGGCGAAAAAGAACGACAAGCGCGTCGCCTGTATCGGCGCAGGTCCGGCTTCGCTCACTGTAGCGAACGACCTCATGCCGCTCGGCTATGAAGTAACCATTTTTGAAAAGCTGGATGAACCCGGCGGCCTGATGCGGTCCAATATTCCCTCCTTCCGGCTTCCCGAACGCGTGCTGAGCGAAGAAATCGAGCTCATTCTGAACATGGGCGTCGACGCCCGTTTCAACACGCCGGTCGAGAGCATGAAGGAGCTCCTTGCCTCCGGATTCGACGCCGTTTTCGTGGGCAGCGGAGCGCCCCGCGGCAAAGAACTGAATCTGCCCGGAAGGGCCGGCACGGAGCGCATCCATATTGGCATCGATTGGCTCGGTTCGATTGCCTTCGGCCACACCACCTCCGTCGGCGAGCGCGTGTTGATCATCGGTGTCGGCAATACGGCGATGGATTGCTGCCGTTCTTCGCGGCGCCTCGGCGGTAAGGACATCAAGGTCATGGCCCGGCGCCCGCGCGAATTCTTCAAAGCGTCCGCCTGGGAACTCGAGGATGCCGAAGAAGAGCAAGTCGAAATTCTCATTAATTACGCGCCGAAAAGTTTCAAAGTCGAAAACGGCGTTGTCAAAGGCATGGAGTTTGACCAACTCGTATGGGATGCCGGCGCGAAGAATTCGCAAACCGTTGGCACGGTATTCCTGCCCGCCGATGACGTGATTCTGGCCATCGGCCAGGAGAACGCTTTCCCGTGGATCGAACGCGATCTGGGGATCGATTTCGATAAATGGGATACGCCCATAGTCGATCCCACCACATATCAATCCACCAGGCCCGGCGTGTTCTTCGGCGGCGACGCTGCTTTCGGGCCAAAAAATATCATTTGGGCTGTCGAGCACGGTCACCAAGCCGCCATTTCGATCCACAACTACTGCCACGGAAATTCTGTCACGGACCGGCCTCCGTTCGGGATGAACCTGGTCAGTCAAAAAATGGGAATCAGCGAGTGGAGCTATGGCAACGATTACGCGCCTGTCACTCGCCAGAAAATGACGCATGTCGATTTGAAAGAACGCTTCGACAAGCTCACCATCGAAGTGGAGCTTGGTTTCACTTCGGACCAGATCGCCAAAGAGGTGGCGCGCTGCCTCAATTGTGACGTCGAAACGCACTTTACTGCCAAGCGTTGTATCGAGTGCGATGCCTGCATTGACGTTTGTCCGGTCCAGTGCCTCACCATCACGCGAAATGGCGAGGAAGAAGATCTACGCACACGGCTCTCGGCGCCGGCCGTCAATCTCACCCAATCCTTGTACGTATCGGAAGATCTCCCGCAGACCGGACGAATCATGGCAAAAGACGAGGATGTGTGCGTTCATTGCGGTTTATGTGCGGAGCGCTGCCCCACGGCGGCTTGGGATATGCAAAAGTTTGAGCTGTTAATTTCATACGCGGGTGAAGAGGCTTGCGCGAATCAACACACAGCGGCGTAAACGATTTCGCCGTTAAGCTTGCGAATGTGAATGGCACTGGTTCGGCCAGCGCCAATGGTCTGCTGATGCAGGCCATCTTTCGCATGGGAATTCCGGTTTCAGGCAAAAACCTGTTTCCGTCTAATATTCAAGGGCTGCCCACCTGGTACGAAATCCGGGTGAACGGCGCGGGTTATACGGCGCGCGCCCTCGATTACGATCTGATGGTCGCGATGAACGCACAGACGTACGCGCGCGACATCAAGGAAGTGCGCTCCGGCGGTCACGTCCTTTACGACTCTTCCTGGCCGCTCGACAAGTCGCTTTACCGCGAAGATGTCGAGTTTCTTCCCGTGCCGTTTGCACGCATGTGCAATGAACGATTCCGCGAGCCGCGCGAGCGCACGCTGATGAAGAACATCGCCTATGCCGGAACGCTCGTCGCAATTCTCGACATCGACATGCCGATCGTTGAGGAGTTGCTCACCGAACGCTTTGCCGGCAAGGTCGCCCTTCGCGAATCGAATCGCCAGGCGCTGCGTATCGGCTACGACTACGCGAAAGAACATTTCTCCTGCCCCCTGCCGTTTCATCTGCGCCGCATGGACGCAAATCACGACAAAATTTTGATCGACGGCAATACCGCCACCGCGCTCGGCTGCGTGTACGCAGGCGCCACCGTCGCCGCCTGGTATCCCATCACCCCGGCGACTTCCGTGATGGATGCGTTCAAGGAATTCTGCGAGAAGTACCGCCGCGATCCGCAAACCGGCCGCAACAACTACCTCATCATTCAAGCGGAGGATGAATTAGCCGCGATCGGAATGGTGATCGGCGCGTCCTGGAACGGCGCGCGCGCGTTTACTTCAACTGCCGGCCCTGGCGTCTCGTTGATGAACGAGCTGCTAGGGCTCGCCTATTATTCGGAAATTCCCGCCGTTTTGATCGATGTCCAGCGCGTCGGCCCATCCACTGGAATGCCCACGCGCACACAGCAGGGCGACATCCTCGAATGCGCCTACGCCTCGCATGGCGACACCAAGCACATCTTGTTAATCCCGGCCAATCCGGCCGAGTGCTTCGATTTTGCCGTGAAATCTTTTGATTTGGCCGAACGCTTCCAGACGCCCGTCATGATGCTTTCGGATCTCGACATCGGCATGAACGATTGGGTAGTGCCGCGCCTGCAATGGGACGACGCGTATCGCCCTGATCGTGGCAGAGTCCTCTCTGAAGAGGACCTCAAGGATCTGCCCAAGTTTTACCGCTATGCCAATGGCGACGAGAACCACGTTGCCGCCCGAACGGTTCCCGGCGTTCACCCCAACGGGGCCTATGTGACGCGCGGTTCCGGGCACAACAAGTTCGGCGAATATACGGAGACGCCCAGCGAATACCAGGAAGTCGTGGATCGCCTGGAGGCAAAGCACAAGGCTGCCGCAAATTTTGTGCCCGCGCCCATTGTGGCGTCTTCCGGCGCGCAGTGGGGTGTTATTACGATTGGCGGATGTGATGCAGCCGTTCGTGAGGCCGTCGATCTGCTCCATGAGCGTGGCATTGTTCTCGACTACATGCGTATCCGCGGATTTCCATTTGCCGAGGCCGTGGAAACGTTTATGCGTGACCATGAACTCTGTTTCGTTGTCGAACAGAACCGTGATGCACAGCTCCATTCCCTTCTGGTTCTCGAAACCGGCATTCCGAAGGATCGTTTACGCCCGGTGCTCGTCTATGGTGGATTTCCGCTGAGCGCCCGCAAGGTGATCGAAGGAATTCTGACTCATTCCGAAATTGACGAGCGCACAGGGCGCCTGATGCCCGTTGTGCGCGATTTAGAGGAGACTACTTGCCCTCGATAGCAAAACCGGTTGCCCGCCATCCTAGCCTCGAGCGCAACAGCCTTGGCCTGACCATTCGCGACTACGAAGGCTCGATGTCGACCTTGTGCGCCGGCTGCGGCCACGATTCCATCACCGCCGCCATCGTGCGAACGCTTTGGGAAATTTCCATGCCGCCGCACCGGCTTGTAAAAATGAGCGGCATTGGCTGTTCTTCGAAGACGCCGGCGTATTTCGTATACGGCGCCCACGGCTTCAATTCCGCGCACGGGCGCATGCCTACGATTACCACGGGTGCGATCGCCGCCAACCGCGAGTTGACCTACATCGGAGTTTCGGGTGACGGCGATTCGCTCTCGATCGGCATCGGCCATATGTGCCACGCCATTCGGCGCAACGTGAAGATGGTCTATCTGATCGAGAACAACGGTGTCTACGGTCTCACCAAAGGCCAATTCTCGGCATCGGCCGACGTTGGCTCCAAAAGCAAGCGCGGCGAAGCGAATCGCATGTTACCCATCGATCCCGTGATGCTCGGCCTGAGTATCGGCGCGACGTTCGTTGCTCGGAGTTTCTCCGGAGATAAGGAACAGCTTGTGCCGATTCTCAAAGCGGCATTTGCCCATCGCGGCATGGCGCTCGTCGACGTCATCTCGCCATGCGTCACGTTTAACGACCATAGCGGTTCCACCAAAAGCTATCTCTACACGCGCAAACACGAAGCACGCGCCACCGAGACCGATTTTGTCCCGCCGGCCACGGAAATTCTGGCGTCTATCTCGACCAATGGCGTCACCAGCGTGACCATGCACGACGGCAGCGTAGTGCGGTTCCGCTCTCTGCCCGCTGGCTACGACCCGACGGACCGTCAGAAGGTCATGTCCTATCTGCAGGAACGCCAGAGCAGCGGCGAGATCGTTACCGGCTTGCTCTTTGCGGATGAAACAGTCGCCGATCTGCACGAAGCCAACAACACCTGCGACGCGCCGCTAAACGATCTGCCCTACGAAAAGCTCTGTCCCGGGGCGGAGACGCTGAATTGGTTGCAGGACGAGTTCCGCTAGTAACAGCTCCTTCGATTTCAAAAAGTACTGGTATTTCCATCCACCTTAGGGCCAATCGACTCCAGGCGGATGGCACGGGTAATCTGTTTCACGAACCCGATGATCCGTCTCATACGCGCGGCATTCGCCGCTTTGGCTTTCTTGACCCTTGCGCTGCAAGCTGCAGTTGCTCCGCGCCAGCCAGCCCGCCAATCTGCGGGAGAAGTGCTGGCTTGGGGCTGGACACAGGGCAACCAGCCCATGACGGTGAGCCATCTCGGGCAGGTAAGGGCAATAGCCCAAGGTCATAACCATAGGCTCGCGTTGACTACAGATGGAAAGATCTGGGCCTGGGGTTTTAACAACTTTGGTCAACTCGGCGATGGAAGCAATACAACTCGCGATGTACCCGTACAGGTGGCCAATATGGCCAATGCCGTGGCAATCGCTGCGGGTGATTCCCATAGCCTGGCGTTAACTAGCGATGGAAAAGTATGGGCCTGGGGTGTGAAAGAGGAGCTCGGCAACGGTGCTATTGCCGACAGCAACCTTCCGGTGCCTGTGAACGGGCTGAGCGGCGTGGTTTCGATTGCTGCGAGCGGGGTACACAGCTTGGCGCTGACCGCGGATGGAAGGGTCTGGGCGTGGGGGACTTCTAGTTTTGGCGAACTCGGTAACGGCTCGCTCGGCGGAAGTGATGTCCCCGTGCTCGTAACCAACCTGACGGGTGTTGTGGCAATTGCGGCTGGCAACCTTCAAAGCCTGGCCATAACTGACGACGGGAAGGTCTGGGCTTGGGGCTTTGTGGGTGACAAGAACTGGAGTGCAGTGCCGATCCAGGTCAGCGATCTAAACGGCGTCATAGCCATCGCCGCGGGCTACCGGCATAATGTGGCCCTCACTGCTGACGGAAAAGTCTGGGCTTGGGGCGAGAACGATTCGGGACAGCTTGGCAATGGCAGTGTTGTAAAAAGCTACACGCCGGTGCAGGTCAGCAACTTGAGTGGCGTGATCGCCATCGCCTGCGGCGACCGGCACAATCTGGCTCTGACCAGCGACGGAAAAGTATGGACTTGGGGAGTAGCCGGCGGTTCTCAGTTGGTACCGGTGCGCATCGACGATTTGGACGGCATAGCATCCATCGCCGCGGGTGGTGACAACAGCTTGGCCTTAAAGGCACAGGCAACGGCGTGGACTTGGGGACGTAACCGAGAGGGTGAACTCGGGGACGGGACCCAGACCGGTCGCAAGGTGCCCACACCGGTAAAAAATCTTCGCGGAATTGTCGCGGAAGCCGCGGGGAACACTCACAACTTAGCGCTGACTGCTGATGGCAAAGTGTGGGCTTGGGGCCAGAACTATGCCGGCCAACTAGGCAATGGGGGTTACGCGGATAGCAGTATTCCGGTTGCAGTGAGCAATCTTAGCGGAGTGAAAGCAGTGGCGGCCGGAGCTTCTCACAGTTTGGCTCTGACGGCTGATGGACGCGTCTGGGCATGGGGGCAAAACCAGATTGGCCAATTGGGAAACGGCACCTTCGACAACTCTGATATTCCGGTTCCAGTAATCTTCAGCGGTATGGTCGTGGCGATCGCCACTGGCCAAGACAAGAGCCTGGCCTTGACTAGCGATGGCCGACTATGGGTCTGGGGCAACGATCCATACGGACAACTTGCCAACGGCAATTCCGCGAGTTACAGCGCGATTCCGGTTTTGGTCAGCAATCTGCATGGAGTCATCTCGGTTGCAGCAGGTGGTTCCTATAGCCTTGCTTTAACAAGCGATGGACGAGTGTGGTCCTGGGGAGCTAACACATACGGCGAACTGGGAACCGGCTCAGATTCCGGCTCTTCCGTACCTGTGATGGTGAATCTTAATGAGGTCGTTGCCATTAGTGCTGCTGTTAACCACAATTTTGCTTTGACTAGCGATGGAAGATTATGGGGTTGGGGTTACAACGGCACCGGCGATCTGGGAGACGGCGCCAATGTTGGGCGCAATGCTCCGGTCGAGGTCAAAAATCTGCGCGGTGTTATCGGATTTGCCGGTAGCGCGTTCCATAGTTTAGCTATCGACAGTGCCGGTGACGTCTGGACATGGGGGGTTAACGTAAACGGCGAGTTGGGGACTGGTAACGATGCTGAAACTAGCAATGTGCCCGTACAAATCTCAATGCACAATGCGCTAGCTGTGGCTGCCGGCGATATGCACAGCGTTGCAATTGGTATCGCGGCGGAGGATGGTTCCGCACCCTCAGCCAGCGTCCAAGGAATTGACAGCACCACGCAAGGCAATTGGAAAGGACACTACGGCGCGGACGGTTACTTGATAGCCAACGATTCCAATAATCCGCCTTCCTACGCAACCGTTGATATAAATGGAGCGAGTCTCTGGACTTGGGCTACTGCCACCACAGATCCGCGTGCGCTACTGAGGGGCGCTTCGCCTACCAACCGCATTGCCTCTACCTACTACTCGGCTTCCAGCTTTACGTTTGATGTGAACATCACAGGCGGTCCTCACCAGATCGCACTTTATCTACTTGATTTGGATAATGCCGGGCGCAATGAAACCATTTCGATCCTCGATCCCGCGACAAATAACGTGCTGGACACGCGTACCTTCTCGGATTTCCGTAATGGCGTGTACGCAAGCTGGATGCTGCAAGGTCATGTACTGATCAAGGTCGCCAACAATGGCGGATTGAACGCGGTCGTCAGCGGCCTCTTCTTCGGCAACGCTCCGCCCGCTGGTGTGCCGGCGCCTGTCGTAAGTATCACGAGCCCTGCTGCCGGTAACGTTTCAGGAACGATTACCCTGACCGCAAACGCCACCTCACCGGCGGGAATCGCTTCTGTGCAGTTTCAGATGAATGGAACGAATGCGGGCACCGTAAACGGCGCCGGACCCGTGTTCTCCACAACTCTCAACACAACATTAATTTCGAACGGTTTGTATTCAGTAGTCGCTATCGCTACGGATAATCTCGGCCAGCATACTACTTCAGGCGCAGTCGCCATCACCATATCGAACGGCGGGGTGGGTACGCCTGCGGCCACATTCGTTAAATTCGACACGACAACGGGCGGCACATGGACAGGGGTCTATGGTCAAAACGGTTTTGAAATTGCAAACAGTCCAGGCACATGGCCAATATACGGCGGAGTAAGTACAGATAGCGCTAAGACCTGGACTTGGGCGGCTTCGACCACAGATCCGCGCGCTTTGCAACAGGGCGTCTCCTCCACAGCAAGAATCGCCTCCGCGTACTACTCGGGCACATCATTCACTCTCGATGTCATGTTCCGCGATACGCAGGCTCATCGTGTGGCCCTTTACTGTCTCGATATGGAAAGCGATGAACGCCGTGAAACGATTTCAATTCTGGACCCAGTGACGCACGCGGTGCTGGATTCCCGAAATGTATCGCACTTCCACAACGGTGTGTACGTCGTCTGGGATCTGCAAGGGCGTGTGCTCATCCAGGTAACTGTCACCGGAGGACTTAACGCCGTTGTGAGTGGCGTCTTTTTCGGAAGTGGATCCCCGGTGGACACCCCGCCGCCAACTGTTTCATTCATTGCGCCCCCTGCCGGGCCAGTTTCAGGGGAGGTATCTTTGAACGCCCATGCAACATCGGCGGCCGGGATTGTGTCGACAACCTTTGTACTGGACAATACGATTACGCTAAAAGAACCTTTCCCAGGTCCAGGTGCGTTCAACGACATAGATTTTGGACTTTCGTGGTATAGCGCTACAGTAATCAATGGTCCACATACCTTAACTGCGATCGCGACGGATCCGCTGGGCCAGACCGGCTCCGCAACGATAAATATTGAAGTAAATAACGCCGCCCCCTCTGCTTCTCTGGCCACATTTCTCGGCAAAGACACAACGACACTAGGGAACTGGAAAGGCCACTACGGCCAGGATGGGCAAATCATTGCGAACGACGCAAACAATCTGCCAAGCTACGCAACTGCCGCATGGACCGGAGCATCCCAGTTCTCCTGGTCATTGACGCAAGATCCGCGCGCTCTGCAGCAAACCCTTGGATCCGCGCGTACAGCCTCCACGTTTTATCTGTCTAATAGCTCGGGCGACTTCAGCTTGGATCTGAATCTTACCGACGGCAAGACCCACCAGGTAGCTCTGTATTTCCTCGATTGGGACCACAGTAATAGAGCCGAAGGTGTTTCCATTTTTGATGCCGAAACGCAATACACGCTCGACAGTCGAGTGATCTCCGGCTTCGAACAAGGCGCCTATTTGGTGTGGAACATGACCGGTCACGTCACGATCCGGATCCAAGGAAGTTATGGCGTTGTAAGTGGCGTATTTATCGGGCCGCTTCAATAAGCCGCTACTCCGCCTCGAGCTTCACATTCGTAAACACCGCTGTTTCCAGCGTAGTCGCCACGTGCGAACAGACGCCAAGCCCCACATACACCGGGTCTTTCATACTAACGAAATCAACCGGCCCATGCGCCTTCAATTCCTCGTTCGGCTTGCCGGCATACATCGTGAACGCATTGCCATGCCGCACAATCCGGATGCGCGCCGGTTCCGGAACCTGAGTGAAAACCTCATACGTCTGCTCGCCCGGCTTCCCGCGAAACTGAAGCGAAGTGAGCCCGTTGCCGTGCGAAACGGCGTCGGCATAAGCCGACCCGGGATCGAGACTCTGCCGCACCATCAACATCGCCTTCCGATGCTCGGCCGCGCTCGTGCCCACAAATTGCACATCCGCCGTAAGACTCAAATTGCCCGAAATTTTCTTCCACACGAAATAAAACGCATCCGTTGTGCCCCAAACGTTCTCGCCGCCGCCGGTAATCCGGTACTCGCCCGTTGCCGCATCGTAATTCGCCTTCACGCCGGCCGGCGTCTGTCACGCTGCTCTCGTCTGTAAAGATGCCCAGATCGCTCGTCTCGAGCCGCATCGCACCGGCCGCAATCGATAACGCCGCACAGACCACCACCGCATTCCGAATCATGTCGTCAGATAGTATCAGAGGAGAGGCCGTATTCGT
>JAICIH010000066.1 GCA_025924475.1 Bryobacteraceae bacterium | reverse complement strand
TATCGATGTTCTCGTTGTTGGTAAGCCATTTCGCGAGCCCACGAATGCCGATCATCGACGCCAAGGTGACGATGAACGGTGGAATCCGCAGCGCCGAAATCGTGACGCCATTCACCACACCGACCAGCGCCGACACGCCCATCGCAATCGCGATCGCAATAACAGCATGCAAGAACAGACTCGCCGGTCCGGGCCGCACCACATACATTGCCACAAGCGAAGTCGCCAGCGCCAGCGTGCTTCCCACGCTCAGATCGATGCCGGCCGTCAGGATTACATACGTCATGGCCAGCGCGATAATGCCGATCACCGACATCTGCCGCAACACATCTGTCAGATTGCCGGCTTGCAAAAAAATATTGGAGCCATCGCGCGCGTGCGGGCTCACCAGCACGGCGATCAGAACAATTCCCGCCAGCCCCGCTACACTTTTGAACTTTCGGAAAGCCGGATTCAGGCCGCCCTCTCCTGCATGGTGGCGAGCGCCATAATCTGTTCTTGCGTGGCCGAGTGAGCGTCCAATATCCCCGTCGATCGGCCTTCACACAAAACCAGAATCCGATGGCAATTATCCAGAAGTTCCGGCAGTTCCGAACTTACAAACAAAATGCCCTTCCCCTCCCGCGCCAGCTCTTCCATAATCGCGTAGATATCCTGCTTCGCCCCAATATCGATGCCGCGTGTCGGATCGTCCAGAAACAATACCGCGGGATTCTTCAGCAGCCATTTCGAAAATAGAACCTTCTGCTGATTCCCTCCGCTCAGGCTGCCCACGTCGATGCTATTGGATGCGGCTTTCAGCCGCATACGGCGATGAACTGGCTCCGCCGCCCCTGCTTCCGCCCGCCGCCGCAGAAATCCGAATTTCTGAAAACGACCGAGCGACGCCATCGTCGTGTTTTCCCCCACGCTCATCTGCATCATCAAACCTTCGAGCTTCCGGTCTTCAGGCAGCAGCCCGATCCCTGCCTCCAGAGCATCGCGCGCCGATTTCGGACGGATCTCGCGGCCTTCCAGCCGAATCGTGCCCGCTTCGATTCGATCCAACCCGAACAGAGCCGCTCCTAATTCGCTGCGTCCCGCGCCCACCAGTCCGGCGATTCCTAAAATCTCGCCGCGGCGGAGATCGAATGATACGTCCCGGATCTTCTCCGTCTTCAGCCGCTCCACACGCAGGAGAACTTCGCCAGGCTCAACTCGCTCTCGTTCCGGACGCGCCGCCAGTTCCCGCCCGACCATCATGGCGATGATCTCTTCAATCGTCGTCTCCTGCGTGCGCCGGGTACCGATCGTCGCGCCGTCGCGCAACACCGTTACACGATCGGCGATTTCGAAAATCTCCTTCATTTTGTGCGAGACATACACGATCGAAACACCGTTCGCCTTCAACCGCCGGATCACCGAAAAAAGCCGCTCCACCGCATCTTCGGGCAGCGAGCTGGTCGGCTCATCCATGAGAATCAGGTTCGCCTCGAAGCTCAATGCACGCGCAATCGCTACAAGCTGCCGCTCTCCCGTGCGCAAGTCGCCTACCCGCGTACGCGGCCCCGCCGTCAAGCCCACTTGATCGAGAAACGGCTTCGTGAACGCAATCAGCTCGCGCCAATTCACGTAGGCGCGACGCTCCATCTGTAAATTGCCGATCACGATGTTTTCCGCGATCGACAAGTTCGGAAAAACATCCAGCTCCTGAAAAACGATCCCGATACCCAGCCGCTGCGCCGCCATAGGCGACGCGATCTGCACGCGCTCACCTCGCCAGCAAATATCGGCCGAATCCGCCAGCTCGGCGCCCGCGATAATCTTGCTCAGCGTGCTCTTCCCCGCCCCGTTCTCTCCCATCAATGCATGCACTTCACCCGGCAAAACGCTAAAAGAGACATCCACCAGCGCGCGCGTCCCCTCATAGTGCTTGTTCGCGCGTTCGATTCTGAGAAGCGGTTCCAACTATTCAATCCTACTGGCCTCGCCATACTGCTCCATGGCACGGCGCGCCGCGGTCCGATTCTTTGCGTCTGCCGACAATGCCTGGTACGCTTTCATCTCTCGATCCGATCCCTGCGTATTGTTCACCGCCCGATAAGCGCGGGCCAGCAAGTAATGCGCTGATGAATCGTCCGGAACCGATCCTATATATTCTTCGAGCATCGGGATCGCAGCTCGATAGTCCTGCCGCCGCAAACTTGCCTTCGCCAGTAGTTTTCGCGCCGCTGCCGGCGGCCGATCCAAATGAATCGCCGAGCGCAAATGTTTTTCGGCATCCACTTCATTTCCGAAGAGCAGTAACGCACGAGCCAAATCCACATGCACCGTCGCCGATTGCGGCTGAAGCGCAAGTTCGGCTTCGAACTCCCGCACCGCCTCGGCCGTATGACCTTCCTGTAAAAGCTCTTTACCGATAGCCTGGTGAATAGCTGGGAGGTCGGGCTTCACACGGACAACAACGCGATATTCCGCGATTGCCTCTGTACTGCGCCGCGCGGTCGCCAGCGAATCGGCAAGCACCTCATGCGCCCGATAAGAATCCGGCGCTACCTCTCCGATCTGCGCGAACGTCTCTCTCGCGAGCGATTCGTATCCGCGCGCTTTTCCGAAAATCTCGTCCTCGCCGGTCACGGCAACAGGTCTTCGATTAGCAGAAATTTCTGCGCCGCCGAGTTCCCGAATAGCGCTCTGAATTTCAAGGAGGTCCGGCCGGCGCTCATAGGCGCCGCGGAAGAACTCGAGCGCTTGCGAACGCTCGCCCCGCATTCGGCACTGCTCGGCTGCCAACTGCCAGGCGCGCCCGCCGTCCGGTGCGACCGCCAGCAGCCGCTCGGTTTCCATGCGGCCCATTTCGAGATACGCCTTCCCGAGCGCGTACAAAGCATCGATATCATCCGGCTTGATGCCGAGCGCTGCTTTGAATTGCTCGATCGCGGGTTCATATCTCGATTGCGCCACCTCCGCGTAACCGAGCCACAGGTGCGCAACGGGATCGGAGCGGTTGATCTGAATCGCGCGCGCCAGTTTCTTGGCCGCCTGGTCCGGTTTACCGAGCCGGAACCAGGACAGCCCCGCAAACAGATGCGGCGGAAAAAGATCGGGCGAAAGCCGGCTGGCCGTCTGACACTCCGCTAACGCCGCAACCGAATCGCCATTCAGGTAAAGCGCAATCGCTAGATTCGTTCGAAGCTGCGGATTATCTGGTACAAGCTTCGTTAGCGCTCTGTATTCGCGGATCGCCGTTTTGTAGTCGTGCCTGGCCTCCGCTGCCTTCGCCGCTTGCGCATGCTCACCGAGTTGATCGTCCGCAAAAAGAGGAGTAAGCGAGATGCAGAGAATCGCTGCTGCAAACTTCATTCAAAAATCGATGCGCGCCGCCAACTGAATTCTCCGCGGTGCATTCTGTTGCGCTGTCAATATGCCGAACACCGTCGTAGAGTTGGCCAGCGCCGCAGAACTTAAGTTCGCTGGCGCAAACGGCAGTTGGAATGTAGCCGGTTGGAATGTACCCGGTCCGCCGTTTCCCCAAACCACTCGGTTAAACGCGTTGAAAAAGTTCGCCTGAATGGAGAACCTTACGCGTTCGGTAAGGTTTATATGCTTGGTGATCGAGAAATCTTCGTTGAAGTAAGGCCGCATCCGCAGCCCGGAAAGAAATTTCCCGGCATTACCGAATGTTCCCGGCGCCGGATCGGTAAACGCCGCCGGGTTGATGTAAAACTGGCAAGGCGTTCTTCCCGTCGCATTCGCCGGAATCGGCCCGGAACAGTTCTCGTTCCATGCAGGGTTGATCAGCGGCTGTCCCGGAACGATATCGGCCCGCGCGCTGAAACCATCCGCGGCAAGCAGCGGGTTGTCAGAACCGAACATCCAGTTTTCGATGTGGATTGGCCGGCCGCTTTGATACAACTGAATGCCGCTGACCTCCCAGCCGCCCACTAACTTTCCAACAAAGCCGGTTTTGTTCACAAACGGCTTACCAGGCCCAAACGGCAATTCGTAGCTATAAGAGATCGCCACCACGTGAGGAATATCCGAGCTGGTGACAGACTTTTCCGAGCGCTCGTCGTAATAGTTCTGCTGGAAGGAAGCGGCAAAAATCGCATTCTCCGCCCCCGCGCTGGCGCCGTTGAAAGAGTCCACATCCCCCAAGGTCTTCGAGAACGTATAGGACACGAGCAGGGTCAAGCCTTGCGAAAACCGTTTTTGAATTTTCGTCTGTAGTCCGTTGTAGGTAACGTTGCCAATCGGCTGCATCAGGTTGTCGATATTGCCGTACTGCGGGAACGGCCGCAGCGCCTGCCCCAGCGTCGCCCCGCTGCCGAAAGTGTTCACGAAACCGCTCCAGGGAGCCTGAATTCCCGACGCCGTCACGCGCGGATCGTCGATCGGCAAGGAAAAGTATTCGTTGATCGGTAGCCCCGCCTTTGCTGCCGCCGGAGCCAGAGTATTCAACCATGCCGGATTCACCTGGTTCGGCTTGCGCCAAAGCCCAAGGTGATACGTGTGCATGCCGACGTAAGTGCTCTCGACGAGAAAATTGCCCGGCAGGCTGCGCTGAATGCCAAACGACCAACTAAACTGCGTCGGCAACCACCCGGTATTCGGCGTGATGTACGGAGGATTCGCGTTACCGACAAATGTTCCCGGATCGATCGTCGGCGGCGGAACAAAGGAAGGATACCGGCTGTCCCAGAAATACGCTGGTGAACCAACCGCGTCTTGCGGCCGGTTGACTTGCGCAACGCCATTGAATCCGGGAGCATACAACCCGCCGCCGATTCCGTTGGTCAAGTTGTCGTTACCCAGCGGCCGCGTGACGGCAAAACTCGAACGAAATACCGTCTTCTGTTCACCCAACAGCCAGTTCGAGCTGATTGGCGAGTACGCCAGCCCCAGTCGAGGTTGAAATGCCAAAGCGTTGGGACTGCCGAATTGTGTTTTGCCATTCCGGCCCGGCCCGTTGCCGTAGTATTCGATTGCACCCGGAAGGCCGCCCGCCGCCGGATTTGGAAGCGCGGGATTCATCGTTGCAATTCGGCCCAGCACCTCACTCCGCGGGTCCGCAAAATCGTAGCGCATTCCGAGATTGAGCGTCAGCGTCCGGTTTACTTTCCAGTCGTCCTGAATAAATCCGCTCGCAGTCAACCACCGGTAGCCTTCTGTCGTGAATCCCAGATCGAAACGCGTATAGTCAACCGCGCCATACAGCAGGCTCGCCACGGAATTGCCCGTTCCACTGGGAATCGATACCGCCTGCGGCCCTTGCGCCGTGTTCACAAATCCCACACCGTTTAAAGCGGTTTGCGTGGGTCGGAAGTCGAAACTGCCCCCGCTGCCCGGAACTTCGTTGCGCTGCAAGCGCCGCAGTTCGCCACCGATACGCAGATTATGCGCGCCGAGCGACCAATTGACTGTGTCGGCGAAAATGAACCGGTTTTGCACAGTCGCGTTATACGATCCGCCGCCGATCCCATCCTGCCCAATCACATTAATGGCCGGCAGATTCGCTCCGGCTGGAAGGCCAATGCCCACAATTCCCAAGCTGCTGAGGGTGGGAGGCGCGACTACCGCCGAATTGATAAGTTTATCGCGCAGAAAGCCGGCAGTGAAAGTATTCACCACGTGCGGAGTGATCGAGAAAGTGTCGTTCACACGGTACTGCCGCGATGGTGAGCTCGATTGAGTCGCGTTCAACTCATTTAAAAAGCCGTTAGTCGAATGGTCATTCTCACCCAGGAAAAAACTTCCGGAAAGTGTGTTACGCGAGCCGATAATCTGGTCGAATTTCAACACCAGCTTCTGCTGATCGTATGTCTCCCTCGTCAAGCGGCTCACGTTGTTGAAGAGCGCATCGCTCGAGGCAGTCGGAAAAAGCGGAATGATGTTCCGCGAAACTTTGCTCAAGTGCGTGTCGGAGCTCGAAATGATGTTGCCCGGCACCGGGTTCCGCACTTGGTAGCTCTTGCCGTCCGGCCCGATCACGCTATGAGCCGAATATGGATCGTAAATCTGCCCGCTATACACAGGCCGTCCCGCCGCATCGAACACCGGCAACTGCTGCGCCGGATTCGACGGGTTCGCCGCAGTGAGCTGCGCTCCGAGTAATTGCGAGAAATCGCCATCCCGTAAATTGTTCGGCAGCGTAGTCTGTGTATTGTTATTGGAACTTGGCCGGTATTTGAAACCCGTGTAGCTGGCGAAAAAGAACGTCTTGTCGCGGCCGTTGTAAACCTTGGGAATGTACACCGGCCCGCCCAACGTGAAACCATATTCATTCTGCTTCAAGGGCGCCTTCAGCGCCGGTTTGCCGCTCTGCGCGGCGATGGCCTTGGTCGGGGAATCGAGAGCGTTCAAATGATCGTTCTGCAGAAATTCAAATACGCTTCCATGCGGCGTGTTCGTGCCTGACCGGAACGTAAAGGAGATAATTCCCGAGGCCAGCCCATATTGCGCCGATTGTCCGTTGTTGCTTGCCTTGAACTCTCCGATCGCCTCGATCGAAGGATGATTCGCCTGAATGTTGCCGCCCGAATCCGTATCCGCGACCGGAATGCCATCGATATAGACTTCAGAAGCGCCCGTGGGTGAGCCGCTGATGTGCAGCCGCAAATCGGGCGTAGAGCCGGGTACCGAGCCCGCTACGCCCGGAGTCAGCACCACGAACGAAAGCGGGTTGCGGCTATCGGACGTCAGCGGAACCGGCAGGTTCATGATCTCGCGCCGCGTCACTGATGTTCCTACGTCTGACGTTCCCGTATCTATTAACGGCGCTTCTTCCTTGACCGTCACCGACTCATACACCGTTCCGGGCGCCAGCAAAACGTTCAACGTCGTCGTTCTGCCCACATCTACGGGCACTGTCTCCTGAACGAATTTCTTGAACCCGCTGCTTTCACACGTTAGCTTGTATTGGCCCGCAACCAGGCCCACAAACGTGAAGGATCCTCCCGCCTCGCTCGTGGTCTCCAGGCTCGCCCCTGTGGCTGGATTGCTCAGCGTAATCTTGGCGCCCGCCACCATGGCATTCTGCGGGTCGGTAACGGTACCAGTGATGGTTCCCCGGTCGATCTGCCCATAGACCGGCGCTATCCACCACGCCAATGAGTACAGCGCGGCGGCCACTCGAAGTCTGCTCATAATGTACTCCCCAAAAAAATGAAACGATTCAGAATTGAGTCGATTACATCATGAGCGCCGCTTGCCGTCAAGAGAAACTTTGCTGGATTCGCGAATCTTCAATTCCGGCGCCAGCCGGATTGTTACCGGCTCGCCGGTCAGTTTCCCTTCTACCCGGTCCATCAGCAGGTTCGCTCCTCGATAACCCATTTCATTGCCGGGCTGTGCCACCGCTGTCAATCGCGGATGGAACGAACGTGCAAACGGAAGATCGTCGAAAGTCGCCAGCGCGATGTCTTCCGGGCAGCGCACTCCAAGTTCGTCCAGAGCCAGTAGTAATCCCAGCATCATCACACCGTTCGAGGTGAAGATTGCCGAAGGCCGTTTCCGGCCTAACAGCAATTCCTTGCCGAGCCGATAGCCAGCCTCCTCGCGGAAGTCGCCTTCCAGCACCAGGTCCGACGTCTGGCGGATGCCCGCTTCCTTCAATGCCGCCCGATAGCCATCCAGCCGCTCGCGCCCAATCTGCAAGCTCAACGATCCTGTAATGATCGCAATCTCTTTATGGCCCAGCCGAATCAGGTGCCGCACGCATTCCTGCGTGCCCCGCGTATTATCCGCCAGCACAGCGTCCACTGCGATACCCGGCGCGGCGCGATCCAGACAGACGATCGGAATGCCCGCCGCAACGGCGCTCTCCAGGTGCGTCTCCGATTTGCTGGCCGCCGCCGCCAGCAGAATTCCATCAGCCCGATGCGAACGCAAAGCCGTTACAAACCGCTTCTCTCGTTCCACCTGCTCGTCGCTGTTGGCGGTCACTAGCAGATAGCCACGTTCAAGCGCCGCATTTTCTGCGCCGCGGATCATATCCGAAAAAAAGGGATTGGTGATATCCGGAAGCACCAGCCCCAGCATTCTGGTTTGCTTGCTCTTCAGGCTGCGCGCGATTTCGTTCGGATGATAGTCGAGTTCTTTAGCCGCGGCCAGTACTCTGGCGGCGCGCGCCGAACTGACCGGCGCGGCGCCGTTGATCACGTTGGAAGCCGTACCCACGGATACACGCGCCCGCTTCGCCACTTCCTTGATGGTCGCCACTGGTATCTGCCAGTATAATTGAAAGGTTTCAATTTGCGTCTACTGCTCGCTTTCATCTCCTTATGCGGCACGCTCGCCGCAGCGGACGACGTTTGGCTCCGCCCGCAAGCTCCCGGCGATCCTTTGATATGGGGCCGCAAGGATGGCCTTGTGTTTGGCTTGCCCTCACCGGGAGGCCTGCCCGGTCCGCGCGGTTTAATCCGAGTGGGCGTCTTCTCGAAAGACCACTCCCGTCCTGAACTCGTCAACTTCATCGCTATCGAACCGGTCATCTCGGGTCCCGGTCCACGCCGTGCCCGCATGGCCTTCAGCGAACTCGAACCGAGCCAACTTGACCCCGGCAAGCGGGGAAAACGTCTTACCCTGAAGGCCCACCCTCGCCTCCTGCGCTCGCGTGGCATCGAGCAGTTGCAGGTGCCGATTGCTGTCGAACGCTTTTCCGCCAATGGCGCTCATGTCTTCGTCGTCGCCTCCATATTCAGTGATCAGCCGAACGAGCTTCACCTCTCCGTAGCTGCCTATCCCGATAGCGCTCCCATCGAAGAACTCACTCTCACCGCCACCATGGGGAATTTTGAAAGATTGCGTGTACTCTGGCTCAAAGACCGCCTGGTCCGCAGTGATCAACTCTATGCCGGATACCGCGAAGACAATTTCATCGAGCACGAAAATTATATGCTCGATGAAATGCTTCGTACCGCGGGCGGAGACGCCATTGCCCTAGCTACTTCAAACGAAACTTCTCCTGCGAGAGTTTTTTCGACGACGGCAGCGCCGCATTGGCACTATCAACTGCCGCGGCTTACTCAATATTGGAAAGTTCCCGCCAGTTACATCGAACCCGATTTGCGCGTACGCGTAAATGGCCGCCGAGTCTACTGGGCCTCGCACGATCCAATTCCCGGGGGACCGGCATTTGAAAATTTTGAAGTCAGGCAGCGCTATCGCCCGTCTCAAATTTTCATCTTCGGCCTCACAACAGAAGAACCCCGGCAGTTTCAACCGCCCATACGGCATTTACCGAAGGAGCAATAGCCTGTGCCTGAAAAGCCCTCCGTCCGCGCTGTCCTTCTGGGCGCCCTTCCGTTCCTCGCTATGTGCTTTTCCGTTCCTCTGTGGGATCGAATCGATCCCATCGTCCTCGGCATGCCGTTCAACTTCTTCTGGCTTGTACTGTGGATTCCGCTTAGCAGTCTTTGCCTTTGGATGGCTTACCGCGTTGATCGCCATCGCCGATGAGGTCCTCGCTTCTTCCGATCGGAATCATTAGCGCGATTGTTTTGCTCGGTTCCGGCATCGGCCTGCTGGCCGGCTCGCGTCGCAAAATGGACCTCGAACAGTGGACCGTCGGCGGCCGCGGCTTCGGACTCATCTTGGTATGGCTGCTCATGGCCGGCGAAGTCTACACGACCTTCTCGTTTCTCGGTGCAAGCGGCTGGGCCTATTCTCGCGGCGCTCCCGCGCTTTACATCCTCGCCTACATCACGCTCGGCTACGTCGTATCCTTTTTTATCCTGCCGCCCATCTGGGAAATGGGCCGCAAATTTTCGCTCCAAACACAATCCGACTTCTTCGAAACCCGCTATCAAAGCAAAGCGCTCGCCGCGCTGGTCTCGCTTTCGAGCGTCGCTTTCCTCATTCCCTATCTCGAAATCCAGATCGCCGGGCTTGGCATCATCGCTCAGATTTCCAGCTTCGATCGCATCGGCCGCGCTCCCGCCATGATCATCGCAGTCGCTCTCGTCGCGGCTTTTGTCTTCGCCGGCGGAATCCGCGCCGTCGCCTGGGTCAGCATCTTAAAAGATGCGCTCATGATTTTCGCCGCGCTTGCCGTCGGTATCGGCGTACCTTATATCTACTTCGGCGGCATCGGTCCGATGTTCTCTGCGCTCGCGCATACCCGGCCCGCACATCTGGTGATGCCTGGCGCGACCGCCAACATGGGCCACGCCTGGTATATCTCGACCGTTCTGCTTACGTCGCTCGGTTTCTATATGTGGCCGCACACCTTCGCAGCCGCTTTTACCGCGCGCAGCGCCGCCGTCCTCCGCCGCAATGCCATCGTGATGCCGCTCTACACGCTCAGCCTGGTATTTATTTTCTTCACCGGCTTCACCGCTTTGCTTGTCGTGCCGGGTCTCGCCAACGGCGATCTCGCTCTATTCACTCTGGTCCGCAAAGCATTCCCAAACTGGTTCCTGGGCCTGATCGGCGGCGCTGGCGCCCTCACTGCCATGGTTCCCGCCGCTATCCTCCTGCTCACAGCCGCCACGCTCTTTGCAAAAAATGTGTACCGCCCCTTATTCGCTCCGGCGATGAGCGAATCCCAAATCGCCCGCCTCGCCCGCGCTATGGTCATCGTGCTGGGTCTCCTCACGCTATACTTCGCCATCTACAGTTCCACGACTCTCGTCTCCCTCCTGTTACTCGGCTATGCCGGCGTAACGCAATTTTTTCCGGGTATTGTTCTGGGCCTCTATTCCAACCGCGTCACCAAGTCCGCTGTGTTCGCCGGCCTACTAACCGGCTTATTGACCCTGTGCTTCTTAATGTTCAGCAACCACGACCCTTTTCTAGGCATTAATGCCGGCTTCTTCGCCCTCTGCTTGAATTTCACGGTCACATTCGTGTTGATTCGTGGCCAAAAAAAGAATCGCCTGTTGTCGATTCCCACGACGCCTCGTTCGACGCCTAAGTGAGACTGAATGAAGAACAGTCAAATCGAAAAGGAGAAAACTTATATGCGATTCATGGTAATGGTCAAAGCCACCAAAGACAGCGAAGCGGGCGTGATGCCGAGCCAAAAGCTTCTCGAGGATATGGGAAAGTACAACGAAGAGTTGGTAAAAGCCGGCGTGATGCTGGCTGGCGAAGGGTTGCAACCGAGTTCAAAGGGCGCACGCGTGCGGTTCTCGGGAAACAAGCGGACGGTCATTGATGGCCCCTTCACCGAAACTAAAGAACTGGTCGCGGGTTTTTGGCTTTGGCAGGTAAAATCCCTCGCCGAAGCGATCGAATGGGTCAAGCGCTGCCCCAATCCCATGCCGGGCGAAAGTGAGATCGAAATTCGCCAGGTATTCGAGGCCGAAGATTTCGGACACGCCCTCACTCCCGAGTTGCGAGCGCAAGACGAGCGCATCCGCGCACAAACCAGCGCGCAAGAACCGCGACCGTAAGGGAGTCGGCGTCCAAGCCAATGCTATCGGTAGATAGTGGCGGCTACCGACACTCACAGTGCAATTGACGCAGTCTGGCGGATCGAATCCCCACGCCTCATCGCCGGCCTCACGCGTATGGTGCGTGATGTCGGCGTGGCCGAAGAGCTCGCGCAAGACGCTCTGGTTGCCGCTCTCGAGCAATGGCCCGAGTCGGGCGTCCCTGATAATCCGGGCGCCTGGCTCATGGCCACCGCCAAGCATCGGGCCATCGATCACTTCCGCCGCAACCGGATGCTCGATCGCAAGCACGCCGATATCGGCCGTGATCTGGATGCCCGCCAGCGCACCGCCGTAGCCGACATCGATGAAGCTCTTGATGACAACATGGGCGACGATCTCCTGCGGCTCATCTTTATTTCCTGCCATCCCATCTTGCCGACCGAAGCGCGCGCGGCGCTCACCCTCCGCTTACTCGGCGGCCTCACGACCACCGAAATCGCCCGCGCCTTCCTCGTTCCCGAACCTACCATCGCGCAGCGCATCGTCCGCGCCAAACGCACTCTCAGCGCCGCCCAGGTTCCTTTCGAAGTGCCCCGCGGAGACGCTATGGCTGCCCGCCTTGCCTCCGTGCTCGAAGTCATTTATCTGGTATTCAATGAAGGCTACGCCGCAACAGCTGGGGAAGATTGGATGCGGCCGGCTCTCTGCGAAGATGCGCTCCGGCTTGGACGTGTTCTGGCCGAGCTCACTCCCGCCGAGGCGGAAGTGCACGGCCTTGTCGCGCTCATGGAAATTCAGGCATCGCGCGCACGAGCCCGCATCAACCGCTCCGGCGAGCCGATTCTGCTTCTCGATCAAAACCGCGCGCTTTGGGATCGGCTTCTCATTCGCCGCGGTCTGGCTGCGCTCGAACGCGCTCAGAAAGCTGCCGCCACACCAGGCCCCTATACGCTCCAGGCCGCCATCGCCGCGTGCCACGCCCGCGCGCGTACCGCGGAGGAAACGGACTGGCCGCGCATCGCCGCGCTCTACGACGATCTCGCGCGCCTTGCGCCATCTCCCGTTGTTGAACTGAACCGTGCCGTGGCCCACGGCATGGCCTTCGGTCCGGCCATCGGCCTCGAACTGGTGGACAAGCTCCTATCCGAACCCGCGCTGGAAAATTATCATCTGTTGCCCAGCGTCCGCGGCGATCTTCTGGTCAAGCTCAATCGCCTCGCCGAAGCACAGCTGGAATTCGAGCGCGCCGCTTCTCTCACCCGCAATGAGCGCGAACGAATACTCCTTTGTGAGCGCGCCCGCGCCTGCTCTGTTTGATGGCGGCAATTTGTGGGGCGGGATGGTATCCCGCGCGGCGGTTGGTTACCGCCGCCAAGTTTCTTAATCCGACCGCAGCGCCTGCATCACATCAACCCGCGCCGCACGCGTCGCCGGCAGCATCGACGCGATCACCGCCGCCGCCAATAACACCAGTGCGGAGCCAATCACCGGTACCGCGCCAGGCATCTTGAGGTCCAGAAAATATCCGCGCGCCAACTGTGCCAGCGCGAAGCCTCCTAGCGCCCCCGCCGCAATGCCAATTCCCGCCATCGCCACTCCTTCGGCAATCACACCTCGCACCAGGTGCCGCGGTTGCGATCCAACCGCCAGACGAATCCCGAACTCCCGCGTCCGTCCGCTCACCGAAAACACCAACACACCCGCTACGCCGACCACCGCGATCGCCAGCGCCACGAACGCAAACCCACCAAAGACGAGCGTGTTCAGCCGGTCCGGCGTCAGTACTTCGGCGCGCACGTCCTGGAGAGTTGCCGCATGCTCCACCGGCTGGTCCGCCGAAATCTCCCGAATCGCATGTGTCACAGGCGCTACCAAGGCGTACGGATTCCCGCGTGTGTGAACGAATAATCGCCCTCCCCAGGCCGGCTGTTGATCGAACGGATGATAAATCGTTACTGCCGGACCCGGCACAATATTTTCATCGTCGAGATCGGCGACAACTCCCACAATCCGACGTGGCGCCGGACTCACATCGATGAACTTCATGATCGGGTCGGTCCACATGATGTGCCGGTTCATCGCCTCGCCATGCGGGAACATCCGGTGCGCCAGCGTCTCGCTCACAATCACTACCGGCTCACTGCCGCTGCGGTCGCTGTCGTTAAAGTCGCGCCCGGCCAGCATCGGCACGCCCAACGCCGTGAAGAATCCCGGCGAGATGTTGCGGTAGCGCGCGCGCGGATCTTCTTCGCCCGGCGCTCGTACATGCCCATCCGCCGAAAACTGGAATCCCGGGCCGAAGCTGCCTGCATCCCGCCACGGAATGCTTGTGCCTACCGCCACTTGCTCTACTCCCGGAAGCTCCCTGATCCGCCGTATGATTTGCCGGTAAAAGGCATACACCTGTTCATGCGTTCGTCCATACGTCATCACCGGTACATTCAGCGCCAGAACATGCCGCGTATCCAATCCCGTCTGCACCGCTTGTAGTGAGAGCAGCGTCTTCAGCAACATGCTTGCGCCCGCAAGCAATACGAATGAAGCCGCAATTTGTGTAACAGCGAACAAACGTAGACGCCTGCTCGTGCTTCCCGTAATACGTACGCTACTGCTTCCCAAACTGATTCCGTGTGAAGTATTCGCCGCTGGCAAACGCGGTACAAACGCCAGCAGCACTGCGGCAACAACCGCCAGCAGCGCTCCTACCCAAAGCAAACTCGAATCCACCGTTAGATCGAGCGCCCGCACGGAAAATCGCGCCGCATAGCGGGCAAGCAGCGCCACCATTGGCCCCGCGCTCAGCACGCCCAATATCGCCCCCGCTCCGCACAGCAGTAGACTTTCGGCCAGTAGCAATCGCCGCAGCGCGCCCGTTCCCGCGCCCAGCGCCGCACGAATCGCAAGTTCGCCTTCCCGCCGCACGGTTCGCGCCAAAATCAGGTTGGCCACATTCGAGCACGCGATCAGAAACACCAGCAACGATGCCGCCATAAGCACCAGCAGCACGGTCCGCGCGCGCGAAGTAATCTGATCGCGCAGCCGCACTGCACTGATCTGCGATTCCGCCTTCGCCGAATACGCCTCCGGATGGTCCTTCACCATGCGTGCGTAAACGGCCCGCAATTCCGCTCGTGCCGAGTCAAGACTTACGCCAGGAGCCAGTCTGCCGAACAACTCCGTCATCCTGTGTATTCGTCCCTGCACCATCGTTGCCGAAAGATGGTGCGGGCTTGTCACGATATTGGCGATGATTTCGGTTTCCGCCGGATACGGCACCGATGGCTCGAGTACGCCTACGATCGTCGCCGTGCGATCGCCCAGCCGCACCGTCTTGCCGATAATCGAAGGATCGCTCTTTAGCCCCGTCGTCCAAAACCGATACGTCAGCACTACCGCTCCCGCCGCTTTGGGACCATCGTCACGCCGGTTGAGCAGACGCCCCAGCACCGGTCGCAGGCCCATTACTTCGAAATACGATCCATCGACCACTCCCGCGCGGACTTCGCGCGGCTCGCCCAGCCCGACCATCGTGAACCCGATCGTCGAAAAATCGCCGAACGCGCTCACCGATTTTACGCGCTCTTCTAGATCCCGTATTTCCGGAATGGAAAACGTCGCATTCTCTATGCCCAGGCCCGGCGCGCTCTGCCGGATATAAATCAGCCGGTTCTCGTCGCGATTCGCGAGCGGCCGCAGGAGCACTCCGCGCACCAACGTAAAGATCGCGGCATTCGCGCCGATACCGAGCGCCAGTGTCAGCACCACCGTCACCGTCAGCCCCTTGGTCCGTGCGAGCGACCGAAGACCGAATCTCAAATCGTTCCAAAACGTCACGCCCTCTGCTCCTTTCTAAGGACATCCCTCTCTGCTGAACCTAATTCCGAAGTGTAACTCTTACGCAGCGCTAGAATGCGGTTTGACTCCCCTCTACATCCGCGTCCATCTATCGGACAACACCGGTATCGTCGTGGAACCGGAAGGCCTCAAGCCCGGAGCGTTCGACGACACCGGATTCACCGCCCACGAAGCCATTCCACAATCGCATAAAGTCGCTCTCCGGCCGATTCAAAAGGGTGAGACGGTCCTTCGCTACGGACAAGTCATCGGCTATGCAAACCGTCCGATCGAAACCGGCTTTTGGATTCGCGAAGACTCGCTCGACACACCCCCACCGCCCTCTCTGGACGACTTGCCGATTTCGACCGCCGTACCCGCTTCCCTTCCCCCACTCGAGGGCGTTACCTTTGAAGGCTTCCAGAATTCCGATGGCAGCGTGGGCACACGCAACATCCTGGGAATCACCACTACCGTGCAATGCGTGGCGCCTACCGTGGATTACGCGGTGCGGCGCATCAAAACGGAAATTCTGCCGCGCTTTCCGGATGTCGAGGACGTTGTCGCCATCACGCATGGTTATGGCTGCGGAGTTGCCATCGATGCGCCTGGCGCAGCCATTCCGATTCGCACGCTGAAACACATCTCCACTCATCCGAATCTGAGCGGTCGACCGCTGGTCGTGAGTCTCGGCTGTGAGAAATTGCAGCCTCGGCGTTTATTCTCTTCGGCTCTTCCTGTATTAGAAGATCGCAACCTGATTCGTTTGCAAGATGAGTATGGGTTTGCCGAAAGCGTCGCAGCCATTATGCGTGCTGCCGAAATACGGCTCGAAGAATTGGATCGGCGACGACGCACAACTTGTTCCGCCGCCCATTTATCTGTCGGCCTCCAATGTGGCGGCAGCGATGCGTTTTCTGGTGTCACCTGCAATCCCGCCGTTGGCTTCGCCGCCGATCTGCTGGTGCGCGCGGGCGCCACAGTTTTCTTTTCGGAAGTGACTGAGGTGCGCGACGCCATCCACCTGCTTACTCCGCGCGCTATCAACCAGAAGGTGGGCCGCGCCTTGATCGCCGAAATGAAGTGGTACGACAACTATCTGGCAAATGGCGGAGCCGACCGCAGCGCGAACCCAACGCCCGGCAACAAGCGCGGCGGTTTGTCCAATATCGTTGAGAAAGCGCTCGGTTCCATCGCCAAAGCCGGCAGCAGCGCGATCGCGGGCGTTACCACTCATGGCGAAAGAATCAAAGAAAAAGGCCTGGTCTTCGCCGCTACCCCGGCGAGCGACTTCATCTGTGGCACGCAGCAGCTCGTCTCGATGAACCTGCACGTCTTCACGACCGGCGAAGGCAGCCCGTACGGCCTCGCCCTCGTGCCTGTCGTGAAGGTCTCCTCACGGACCGCTCTCGCCGAGAAATGGCACGACTTGATCGATATCGATGCGGGTCGCATCGCCACTGGCAAAGCCACTATCGAGCAGGTCGGATGGGA
This sequence comes from Bryobacteraceae bacterium, assembly GCA_025924475.1. GTDB lineage: Bacteria > Acidobacteriota > Terriglobia > Bryobacterales > Bryobacteraceae > Bog-105. The sequence goes on along the minus strand of JAICIH010000066.1, from coordinate 3,648 downwards.
GCTATTTCGCTTCATCCTGGATGTCGCCAGCGGCCGCAAGAAAACCTGGACCGAGCATTGGGGGTTGCACAACGCGCTGGTTCCGTTCAACCCCGGACCCGTGACCTGAAAACCTTTTATTTAGCCGCCGAATACGGAACCAACGACAGCGGCGGTGCATCCGGCTGCAACAACCAGACACGCCGGTTCGGATAGTAGTCGATCAATTCCTTGTTCTTCTCTGCTCCCATGTCGCGCGCCCATACGATTTGCGAGTTATCGATATCGGCGTGATTGAAAACGTACTCGACGTGAGGACTATGCTCCGGCGAGTACCGCACGATTACCAGATGCCGCTCTCCGGGTTTGCCCGCCGCCAGAATTTTTTCTTGCGCTACTTCCTGCGGCGGGGTAGCGCCGAAACGATGGGTGTTAACGCCGGCGATCAGTCCGTGTCCAAAGATACAAACCACAAACGCTAAGACCACAGGCGGCCCGGCGCGATTCAGTCGAATCCGCAGCCAGCGTAAACTGAACATGGCCGGCAGCAGTAATAACCCCACGCCTGGAGCAAAGTAATGCGGTAGCCAGGATTTTTCAATCAGCAGCGCACCCCACAGGATTACCAGCATTCCGATCACAACACGAATTTTGATGTTCTTCGTGAAGGCGATCAGTCCCAAAACCATTGGGAGAAAAAACAATGTGGTTGTATAGAACGGAAGTATGTCGAAGAACGCCATGGATGCCCGCAGCGGGTTATGGCGAATCTTCAAATAGTAATTCCGTTCGAAATCTATCCAGAAGTCGCGAATCACTTTATGCCGATACTTGTGGACCGGACGCGCGGGTAGAAGATAGATCGCTGAGGACGCCGAATAGGTCCGCTCGTGCAACATGTGCGGCAGAAGCAGCGGATCTCCCGTGAGCCGGTAATTGTAATATCCGATCCATGCGATTCCCGCCAGACAAATGAGCGCTGCTGGAATCAACACGCGAGCTTTCCAGAGTCCCGCCAAACGGCCTTTACGGCGGCGCCACCACAGCAATCCCAACGCAGCGCCCACTGCAAGCGCGAATCCTTCATACGGACGGCTGTTGGCTAAGACCATCAGGCCTAGCGCTCCCAGAATGGAAGCGGACGCGCTGGATTTTTTCGCCAGCCGTCCCACCGCTCCCAAAACCAGACTGCCTCCTATAGCCGGCACGGCGCCGCCCCAATACGAGTCCATCCAGTAACTGAAAATGCCGATTTGTCCAATGGCGACGAGGCTTCCCAAAAACGCATACACTGGTGGCATCCATCCCTGCAGCATCCAGCACAGGCATGCGCACATCACGCCGAAGCTAAGACAGACGCCGAACCACGGATGATGCAGGAACTTCTCCCCGAGAGCCAAAAACGCGGCCTGACCGGGCGGGTACTTCGAAGAATACGTCGGCTGAAAATTCTCGTGGAAGGTTTCGAAGTGTACCCACATCGGATGCGGCGGATTCGTAATTCGTCCGGATGCGAACGTTTCGGCGCCGAGCAGATAGCTGAATTCATCGTGTACGTACGGATACGGTATCGAGACCAGCGGCAGGGCGATGATACGAAGTCCGATGGGAATGACCGCGACCAGCAGACATGCGGCCGCGCGATGTTTGGCAAACGCCGTGATTTTACGAAATAACCAGAGCGACCATTTCACCATCGCGGTAAAATTCGCTTCCAATTGGGATCGACATATTTGCGCATCTCCGCTTCATCATCTCTTTTCCGGAAAGGAATCTTCTCGTAGCGCTCCCGGCCGCGCGCCAGCTGATCGTAATCCAGCGTAACGCCCAGTCCTGGTTTGTTCGGAATTACTACCGCTCCCTCCTCAAAGCGGATGCGCCCGCCCGCGACGATTTCGTCCTTTTCGGTCTGCCACGGATAATGCGTATCGCAGGCATAGGTCAGATTCGGGCACGCGGCCGCAACATGCGCCATTGCCATCAGACTGACGCCAAGATGGCTGTTCGAGTGCATCGATACGCCCATGCCAAGCACCTCGCAGAGATGCGATAGATACTGCACTTGCCGCAAACCGCCCCAATAGTGCGGGTCCGACAAAACAATTTGCACCGCATCACGATCGCGCGCTGCAATTACATCGGGAAATTGCGTGACGGCGACGTTGCTGGCAAGCGGCGTATCGTTTCCACTTGCCAAAAGCCGTTTGCGCACCTCTCCCATACCTGCGAGAGTGGCGCAAGGATCTTCCAGATAGCCGCCGCCTCCCAATTCCTCGCGCAGGGATTCACCCACTTTCACCGATGTTTCGACTGACCACGCGCAATTCGGGTCAATACGCAAGGGAACCTTCGGTCCGAATTCCGCACGCAACTGGCGGATCGTGTCGATCTCGATGTCCGGATCGAGCACGCCGCCTTTCAGCTTGATTTCGCGAAAGCCATACTGATCGATCATCTGCCGGCACTCGCGCACCGCCGCCCGCGCGTCCAGCACTTCTCCGTATTCGTCCCGGTAAGTCGCATCGCCGCCAGCTCCGCCGTGCTTATAAAACAGATATGCGGAAAACGGCGCCCGGTCTCTGGCGCGCCCACCGAGCACGTCGCACACCGGCCGGCCAATCGCCTTACCAATAATGTCGAGGCAGGCGATCTCGATCGACGCGAACGTCCGGTTCTGCTGGTCGAGCGGATTTTCGCCCGGTACGAACCAGGTCTGGTCGTGGCCGCTTTGCGTTTCGTTACGCATTTGGGAATGCAAGCTTGCCAACTGAAACGGATCGCGGCCTAGTATTTGGTCGCGCGCCGCTTCAAGCGCCGCGCGAGGCGCATCGCCGCCATATGTTTCGCTGACCCCGGAAAGGCCCTCGTCTGTTTCAATTTCGACGATAGTTCGCAGTGCCCAGGGCGCGTGGCGGCCATACGAGCTGCGCAAAGGCGGATCGGCGATGGCGATCGAATGCAGTTTCAGGGCGGAAATTTTCATCGGCGGATTGGATCGATGTGATAAGTTCGGCAATCGAGAACCTTCATGAACCGCAGAACCTTTACCAAGCTAGCAGCAGCCTCCGCCGGTCTTTCGAAGGCTGCCCTGCCGCCAGTCACCGACACCACATCCGGCCGTATGAAGCTCGGCACCCAGCATCAATCTACGGACGAGATTCTGCGTATCCTGGCGCCTTTAGGTGTCTCCCACATCTGTAGTCATTTACCTTCGCCCAAGTTCGACGAAGCCTGGTCGGTCGAGGGGCTGACAAAATTGCGCGAACGCGTGGAGTCCTTCGGCATCAAGCTCGAAGCCGTGCCACTGCCACTCAGCTCGGCCTATATTACGAAATCCGAAAACCCGAACATCATGCTCGGCAAGAGCCCGGAGCGTGACCGCGAGATCGATAACATCTGCCAGATGATCCGCAACGCGGCCCAGGCCGGCATTCCGATGCTCAAGTACAACATGAGCATTTTGGGAGTCGTACGCACGGAAAGATCGCCCGGACGCGGCGGAGCCAGGTACAGTACTTTCAACTACGCGAAAGCTGTGCAAGAGCAGCCGGCGGCGCTGACTGAAGCTGGTCCGGTTTCCGCCGACCAGGCCTGGGAGCGCATTACCTATTTCTTAAAGCGCGTGATTCCCGTCGCGGAAGAGAACAAGATGAAAATGGCCTGCCATCC
>JAICIH010000065.1 GCA_025924475.1 Bryobacteraceae bacterium | reverse complement strand
GATACGGTTGTGAAACGGTTCGACGAATTGCTTGGGAATGGCCTGGAAACCGTGCATGGCGCCGATGACGGAGGAGACGTTGGCGGCGTTGCAATCGGCGTCGGTATTGTCGCCGGCGTGCGTGACGATATTAATGCTTTTCAGGAAATCGCCATCGCCGTAGAGGATGCCCAAGGCGACGAGGGCGCCGTTGGCTACGGAGTTATTCATTTGCGGATAGTCGGGACGCCAGCGGGCTTCGCTTTCGGCGGCGGCTTCCTGCCAGGGTTTTCCGTGTTCGTAGGAGGCGAGGATAAAATCGATCGCTTTGCGGTAGTTGGAGCGCGGATCGATCAGTTGGGCGGCCTGGCGAACGATTTTTGCGGGGTTGGTTTCGAAGAACGCCTCGCTGACCGATGCGGCGACGAAGACCGCGCCATCGGAGCCTTCGGCGTAGCCGTTAATGTGCGAGTAGTTGCGTGCGACCGCGCCGGCGAGATTGACCACGCCGGGCGAAATCATGCCGTAGATGTCGGCGGAGAACTCCGGACCAATGGTGTGGAACAAACGGTTGTAGCGCGGGCTGCCAGTTTCGGGCGGCTGAATACCGTGTTCGAGCGCCAGGCGGGCTTGCTCGCTCGAGCCCCAAGTACCGGCGCGATATTCCTTCCACATGTCGCCTAGCTGCTGGATGGTCATGTGCGGGCCGAAGCGCTCGAAACCGTAGAGGGCGACCATTTCGTAGTAGTAATCGTCGTCGACCAGCGCGGCTTCGTATTTGTTCAGGTAGTGATCGAGATGGATGACGTTGCGCGCTTTGCCTTCGAAATTGAAGCCGTAAGAGGCGCCGGCGATCTGGCCAATCCAGGCGCCGTAGACTTTGTCTCGATACTGATCGAGCGTGATGCGGCGGTTGGCGGCGGAACAGAAGGAGAGCGAGAGTAGGAGGGCAATGATCGTTTTCATGATTCAGGAAGATTCCAGGATCGCTTGCGCCCATTCAAAGTAGCCCAAGTGCGGGCTCCAGTACTCGTTGGTGCGCCAGTTCCCACGGAAGGTGGTATCGAGGATTGGCTCATCGTCGGCGTTGCCGCAGATGCCGTTCATGATGCCGCCCGGGATGACGCCAACGTAGCGCGAGTGCGGATAGGGATTGCGCTCGCCGATACCGCTCGCCAGCGATGCTCCAAATGGGTTGTTGCCGAAAATCCATTCGAACTGGCGGACGGCGAGATCGCGCCAGGCCGGCTGCTGGAAATCGCGCGCGGCTTGGGCGAGCAAGAGCGCGTGGGAACCCAGATGCGCATTCAGGCCGAGCCACCAAAATTGTTTGCGGACGGGCATGAAAAAGCGATAGGTGCGATTGCGTTGCAAAGTGCGGTAGCGCTCGGGAGTGGGAGAGCCGGTGAATACGCCAAAGGGCACAATGCCATAAGCCGAGCGATCGCAGAGCGGGACTACATAGTGTTCGATATAGCGGCGGACAGCGGATTCGCAGCTATGGCCGCGCGGCGTCCTGCGAAGCACACGCGCCGCTTCGAGGATGGCGAACGGAGGCAGTGCACCGTGAACAGCGTGCTTGTAGGGTTCGGGATCGGTCGCCGACATGGGCCAATAACCGCCTGACTGCTGAAGAGGAAGGAGTATGTCCACGATTTGCTCGGCAGTGGCGTTTTGCTCGAGTTCGATTGCGGCAAGCAGCCACCAGGAAAGCTCGGTGACGCCGCCCTTTCGCGCATTCGCCTGCCAGCATTTATTCGCGGCGCGCAGGCAAACCGCTCCATAGCCCGGATCGGAGTCGCGAAAGGCATGCTCATACATGGCTTGCATGGCGGTGAACATCGCCTGCGCGAGGCCGTTAATGGATGGATTCAGATAACGATCGTCGGCGGTGCCGATTTTGTTGTCGGTCCAATGATTGTCGCTGTTGTCACCGTTGACGCCGCCGGCGACGTCGGCCCAGACGCGGCCGTCGGAGTTTTGCATTTTGAGGAAGTAGCGATTGCCCCAGCGGAGCTCTTCTTCGAGCGGCGCGAGGCCGGACCCGGCGAGATCCCAAGCCGCGCCGAGATGGCGATGCAAGGCAAGCAGACCGAAGGCGTTCATCATGGTGGCGGTCATCCATTTGCGGAGATCGCCGGCGTCGTGCCAGCCGCCGGTTGTGTCGATGTGCTCGCGGGTGTCACGGCGTCGCGCGTCGTCAAGATGGCAAACCGGATGCACGTTGGGAACGGCAACGCCACAGCGCTGGGCGCGATGGTAACTGGTGACGGTGGGGAGCAAGCGGCGCCACGCGTCGGGGCGGATGAAGAACGGCGGAGATAGTTCCTCCCCGACGCGAATCTGATAGAGCCCTTCGCGCGTAATGGCGCTGAAGTCGCCCATCGCGGCCGGGCCGAGATCGGAGGCAGCGGATTGCAAAGGAAACTCCTGCTGAAAGGCGGGACCGCTGCCGATGTCACGTAAGACGAAACTGCGTGCGGCCTGCTGCCGGACAACAACGCGCTTACGCGCATTGGGATGAAACCCGACATGGCAAACGCCGATGGCGGGAGTGGGGCCTGGGGTCATCGTTTCTACCGGGTCGGCGCGAGGCTGCCCTTGTTGTGCCAAGGCGGCAACCGGGGACAAGCCGAAAACTTCGAGGAAATGGCGGCGCTTCACACAAGTAGGTCTATCAAATGCAGCCCGTGAGTGATACAAGGTAAAGGGACCGATATGACCGAACTAAAGCAGGATCGACGTGGTTTTCTGAAGAGTGCGGCCGGCGTGGCAGGCGGAGCAGCACTCGCTTCCGGGCAGCAGCCGGAGGGCATTCAGCACGCGGGCGCCAAGCGCGCCTTGACGGAGAAGGAGAAGCTCGACCGGATCGCGTCGAACACCTGGCCGATCCGCTATATCTTCAAAACCCGGCGGGCGACGCTCGCTAGTTCCGAAGAAGTGCAGAAGATGAAGAAGAAGTACGGAGAAATTACGATGCTCGATTTCCCGGACTTCACGAAGGAAAAATTTCCCGGTGTTTATCACATGGACCTGTTTTCCGGGCTGTTCGGAGATTTCACGGACGATAGCATGTACACGGCCGTGACCGTCGAATACAACGGCAGACAGCGAACCACGCACGAGTTCGATCCCTCGAGTGCATCGGGTAAAAAGTGGCTCGAAAAAATGGCCAATAAGCAGGTAGCGACGGGGACGAAATGTCACCACATATCGAACAACGCTCCGCGGGACATCTGTGATCTGGACGAGAAGAAGCGTAAAGAAGGAATTCGCGTGGCAAAAACCTGGCTGGATGGCGCGGCGATGCTGGGCGCGAAATCGATGCGGGTGAACAGCGGCGGGCCGCGCATCGCGCCCAGCCCGGTAGCAGATCCGAGTTCGTATCCGAAAAACGGGGAACTGGCGAAATATTTGACGAACTGCATCGAATCATTTAAAGAGATGGCCGATTATGGGAGCAAAGTGGGCGTGAAGGTGACGCTGGAGAATCACTGGGGCCTTACGGCAAACCCGATCAATATTCGGATCATCGTGGAAGAAGTAAACAATCCGTTCTGCGAGGCGTCGCCAGATTTTTGCAATTGGGAGCATGAGTATCTGTTGTTTCATGCGCTGGCGGACCTGGCTCCGTATGCCCACACGAATGTGCATGCGAAGTATTGGAATCGCTGGAAAGATCCGGACGTGCAGAGAAATGTGCGCATTATGCTGAACGCCAATTATGTGGGCCTGTTCGCGCTCGAATATGAGGAAGGGCCTTGGGACGGGGTTGAGGGCGCGCAGTATTTATATAAGGAAGTTTTGGCGGCGTTATAGCGATTTCCAGCAAAGAATTCGCCGGTTTCAGCCGATTAGCTATACAGAACAGTCTCGGGACTGCTGTATTCAGTCCCTGACACTTTGGCGTTACGGTGATTTCACTTAAAAAGCTGCTCGAGACAACTTCGGATGAAGGCGCGCTGACGCTGAAGGCGATCGCGGTATTTTTGGATGCGATAGCGCTTCGCGCGATCGATTACGACGCGGCGAAGCGGGCGGCGTATCAGCGGGCCATTCGGGAAATTTGCGAACGGATCGGCCGCGCGAGCGATCCGGCCAATCTTCTTCTTCTGGCAGAGGAAGCGGCGAAGCTGACCGACGAATACAACCGCGGGGCGGAAGAGCATATGCGCGTCCTGAATACCGAAAAACAATCGGCGCTCGGAGTGATGATTGAGGGATTCCTGAAGATCTGCGCGGATTCGGAAGCCGCGGCGCAGAATCTGCGCTTTATCGAGCGGGAGTTAGGGGAGGCCTCGCGGCTCCAGGATATTCGAGCTTTGAAGAAGCAAATGGCCGGCTGCCTGGAGGTCTTGGCGCGAGAGACGGCCCGCCAGGAGAAGAATACGGAAGGATTGCAGCAGCAGATCGGTATTCACAATCCGGGCGGAGCCATCTACGATCCGGTCACCGGGCTTCCGGGAGCGCTACCGGCCGAAAACTACATCCGCGGATGCGCCAGTTCCGGGCAGCCGATTTACATTTTGTCGATGGTGCTCAAAAGCCTCGATCTGGTCAACCGGCGCTACGGTTACGCCGCGGGAGACCATTTGATGTCGCGCTATGGGGCCGCGATTGCGGAGCGATTGCCGGCGAACGGGCGCCTATTCCGTTGGCACGGACCGTCTCTGATAGCGGTAATGCCGCTTCCGGATACCGACGAAGCAATGAATGCCGAAGCAGCCCGGGTTACGACCGCGCCGTCGGAATACCTCATCGAACAGGACGATCGCTCCGTTTTTCTCAAGCCGAATGCAACCTGGACAGTGCTCGCGATTCGCCGTTCCGGCGAGGCGATCGATTTCTCCGCGAAATTGGACACATTCGTCGGCAGCCACGCCGGCTTTTTAGATCCCACTCTCAGCCAGAACTGACCGATTCGGCTGGATTCGCCTTAAGTACGCCTCGCGATCCTCTGCTCACTCACGCATCCGCAGCTCAATATTATGATTGACCGGCTCGCCTAGTGAGAGTAAAGTATACCGAGCAGCAGATGACGTAGCCCCGTTGCGGGCTGCGTAGGCAACGTAAAGGAGTCCACATATGGCGAACATTAAACCGAATCGATTTGTTCTGCAAAGCAGTGACGGAACAACTAAGGTCGATTATGAGACTTCCAGTTTTATCGGCCAGCCAACTCTGAATCTCATGCAGGGACCAGGCGGCCCGATCAGACATTTTGCAGGATCGCAAATCCGTACGCTTAATTCGGAGATCGGAACCTTGGTCACGGTGACGACTCAACTCACGGTCGACACAGGCTCGACTTCATTCAGCGTTTTGATTCCGGCGATCAGCCTCGGGGCCATCTCCGAACATAAAACGTTTACGACGGAAGCCATTATTACTCACCATACCGGTCCCAATTCCGTTCCAGCGACCGGCGTGCATGAAACATATAAATTCATTCCATTGAAGGGCGAAGCTAGCTTTATACTCGCATTGCTCGAACCGGTGACAGGAGCGCTTGCGCAGGCGGCTAAGACCTAGCGGCGTACGAACCGCTTACTTACGTGCGCGGCTTCCATGAGAAGGCCTGCCTCTGTCAACAACAAAATCTGCGATCGTCCGCTTTGGGGGATCGCGCAAGAGGGCTTGCCCTCTTGCGGGGGGAGCCGCCGTTTTTTTGGCGGCGTGGGGGGAACCCGCCCGCCCCGGCTTTCCCCTGCGGGGAAACGGGAAAGGGGGATGCCAATTTCATTCCTTGCTGCCGCAGGCTTGTTTGTTTATTCGCTCTGCGCTCCATGCTCCAGTTCCTTTCGCAACCGCCGACTCGCCCTGCTTCCATTCGCACTCTTGTGTTGGAGCGAACTTGCTCCGGTGCCTGTTGGTGTCCTCATTCTTGAAACGGGTGCTGCCATCTCAGTGCCGAACTGAGCGTCTCTCTGACGAGAGAACTCGTTCCGCCGCGCACTCGCAGTCACCCGAACTCGGCGATTTGCAACAAAACTCAAAATTTCTTCAAGCCACTTTCGGTCTTGCCTCTGCCAGCATCTGACTATTCCGCAGCGGCTCGTAGACTTCGCCCGTCACCCATAACCGATGCAATAGAATCGCTAGCTTGCGTGCTACCGCCACCAGCGCACGTTTCTTCGCATTCTTGCCGCCCCGTTCGGCTAGCTTCAGACCCCAACGCTTCAGATCCGTATCCGGCCCACGACGGCTTAGAATGCAATGCGCTCCTTGCACCAGCAGCTTGCGCAAATAAACATCGCCCTCTTTGCTGATCCCCAACTGCGGTTGGCTCTCGCCGGAAGCGCTGCGCTTCGGCCGCAACCCTACATAGCAGCCCATATCCCGGCTCTTCCGGAATCGCCTGGCATCTTCCACCGTCAAAACGAATGTCAGAGCGATCAACGCGCCCACTCCGCTCACCTGCCGCAGGAGTTCGGTTTCCGGATACTTTTTCCGGGCGATCTGCTCGATTTGTTCGTTACATCGGTGGATCTTTTCCGTCAACGATTCCACTTCTTCCACTACCGGCTGCAACACCCCACGCAACCCAGCCGGCAATCCACTCAGGCTTTCCACCTCCAGGTTGTCGGCATCGCATTTCGGTATACGCTCTCCCACTGCTTTCGCCAGCCCACGCGCATGATTCACTAGCGCCGTGCGCGCTTCCACCAGCGCCGCTCGTACCCGAATCACCATCAGCTCTTGCTGCGCTTCTTCGCTGCGATGCTGGATCGGGCGCAACAACTGCGGGTCCACCCGCGCCAGCCGCGCTAGCGTTTGTGCATCCAGCTTGTCGTTTTTGCGACTGCTCTGCGTGATCAGTTTCACCTGCCGCGCATTGGCCACCATCACCTCATGTCCCAGGCCCGCAAGCAACCGGCTCACCCAGGGCGAATGCGTCCCTACCTCCAGCGCAATCCGGCATTTGGCCAGCGCGCCGAATACTTCCGCCAGCGCTTGCTTGTTGGTTGCCACCTTGCCTTCGTATAACTTCTCGCCGTCGCCGGCCAGTACGCAATAGTGGCTCATCTTATCTCCTAAATCCAACCCAATCGTGAGCGCTTCGCTCTTCCTGCTCTTGCTTGTTCGTTTCCTTTTCAAGCTGCCTACCAGATTGCTATTCTTTTTCATGAGCCGGTCTCCTTTTGCACCCTCGAGTGCGTTTCCAATTGGGAGCTTAACGCATCCCGCTAGGAGGCCGGCCTTCTCATTCCATCTCAGTTTCCACGCGGTGTAAAGCTCAAGGGGTTAACAGCCCGGCTGTTAAATCGAAATTGCGGCGGTACTCGGTTGCATTCAGCTTCCGGGTCTCGTCGCGTATAATCAGCGGAACTCGCATTTCATAACGGGAGCCGTGTGAGCGATAGGCGGCCGGAAGCGTTTCGGTTTCGCGATCCAGCGTGCCGAACACCGTATCGCGATCTCCGGTCACGACCAGATCGCCAATTCGCTCGGGCATCAGATCGAATTCTTTTGCGGCTTGCTCGCGCGTGAGGACGCGCTCGACACCCGCGAGTTTTTCGATGAGGCCGCCGGCGCGTTCCGCATCTTGCGGTTGGCGCAAGTAGACCCAGGCTACGCCTCCCAGGCCGCGGTGATGCTTTGGATATTTGTCGCGCTCGGCGGAGATGGCGAGGCGCAGCGGGACGCCGCGGTTGAAGCATGCTTTGTCCAGGTCCCAGGCTCGCGTTTTGCGGTTCATCCCGTGGTCGGCCGAGAGATAAAAAGCGGCATCAGGGGCCACATGCGCCGCTTCTGCCAATTTCTTATCGAGAGTGGCGAGATGGGTGCGGGACTCGGCGGAAGTTTCGGGATGCATGTGCATCGGATAGTCGGTTGTGTGTACGTAGAGAATGCCAACGTCTTTGCGTTTGGCGAGATGATCGATGACGACGTCCCAGAGCCAGTAGTTAATTTCAGCGCTATAAATATTGGGCGCCGTCCCATAGCGTTTTACGACGTCCGGTGAAGGCGTTTCGGCGGCCACTGCAACGGATGTACCGGCGCTCAGTAGGGAGACCGTTTTCTTTTTACTCGTGAACAGACCTGACACGACATTGTGGCGGGCTGCTTTTTGAAACAGTGTGGACGCCAGCAGGAGCCGGCCGTCTTCCATGAAATCTTCGCGACCGGTGCGGCGATTGAAATAAGAATTGCCGGTAATGCCATGCACGCTGGCGGGCACGCCGCAGCAGATGGACGCGTTATTAGCATTCGTCACCGAGGGCATCTGATCCTGGACGCGCACGAACAGGCCTTCGACCGCCCATCTTTTCAGTGTGGGCATAGCGGAGGCGTCGTAATATTCGAGCCCAAACCCATCCATCATGATGACGACAATACGGCGCTTGTGAGACTGGGCGGAAAGACGTAAGGAAGGCGCAGCGACGGAAAGGCGAAGCAGGTCCCGGCGATTCAATCTGTTTCTCCAAGAGCCGCGAGGAGATCGCGATTTACTTTCGATTTCACAGTGCGGCGGTCGATTGCCAATCGCCGGGCAGTTTCTTCGTAGCTTCCTGTCCGTGAGTAAACCAGAGTGCAATAGCGGGACAGCAACTCATTCGCGGTCAGCGTACCCTCGCGCGCTTCGCTAAATATGTCACGATTGTTTCGCTTCGTCAATCGGGCGGCGCGGTATTCCTTGCGGATGAGAATATTGCGCACACATTGTTCCAGCTCGCGATAATTGCCTGGCCATTCGTAGTGCGGGTCGAGATTTTTCTCGATCCACTCCTGGGTTTCGCGGGCGAGCGATTCGGCATCGCCGCCTGCCACACGCCGCGACATAAAAAGAATCAAATCGCCCAAGACGGCGGGCGATTCGTCGATTTGCTGGCGCAACGACGGAGTCACAATCTGATCGGAGCAGAGGCGGTAATAGAGATCTTCCCGAAAGCGTCCCTTGCGGATGGCCAGGCCGAGGTTTCGGTTGGTGGCGGCGATGAGCTTTCCGTCAAAGCGATGGGTGCGAGCATCGCTCTCGCCTACCGCTTGAAAGGTTCGCGTTTCGATCACGCGCAACAGCTTTACCTGGATTTCCGGATCGAGGTCTCCAATCTCGTCCAGAAACACTGCACCTAAAGGCGGACAAGCTTCCAGCCAGCCGCGCTTATCCTGCACTGCGCCGGTGAACGATCCACGCTTGTGTCCAAAAAGCTCGGATTCTACCAAGGTGCCGGGCAAAGCGGCAATATTGATGGGAAAGAACAGGGCCGCAAGGTCCTCTTCAAATACCAGACGATTTTCGTCGAAGGGGACATAGCGAGACATGGCGATGGAACGTGCGACCAGTTCTTTACCGGTGCCCGATGGGCCGGTAACCAAGGTGGCAAATTCACTCATTCGCGAAAACAGAGTTTTGCGGTAACGCCGGATGTCATGAGTGAACACCGACTGCCAGATCGCCGCCCGCAAACGTGCCGCAGGTTGAGAGTTTCCAATGATCTGCTCGAACACGTGATGAAACGCGCGGACGACCTGGTAATAACAGGCGAAGGTATGTTTGGCCTGATGGCCGGTGGGGAGCTTTACACCGGGAATATGGAAGAAATGGCTCCACTCGTCGGAGAACTCACGATAAAAAGACCAGCGCGACTTTTCTTTCGCCGGATGGCGGAATGTCGCAAGGACCAATTGCTGGTAATAGCGGTAATAGAAAAAATAAAGCAGACCGTCTTCGTAGAGGATGAGGTCGCTCTCGCGAGCTTCGGCTTCCGCGGCAAGCCGCTCTCTGAGATGTTTGAGCAATGGCTGAAGCCGATCGACGATGCGCCAACTGTTTGCCCGCACGCGATCGGGGTCGCTGACAGTCATGCTCCAAATTGGTTCTTCTTCGATGGCCTCTTCGCCCAAGGCCTCACGTTCGTAATGCACCATCTCGGGAAGGAACGGATTCGAATAGAGCAGCTTGGATACGGCGGCTAGAAATCGCCGATTCGCCGGACTGAGGAGAGCCACTGTTCATTGATTGTAAGGGTAAGTACAAACAATGTACAGATCTCAGAGAATTTATCCGCAGTCCGATGTGTATCTTATTGACAATGAACAAACAAGGCTTTGGCTTCGTTCCTGCTTCTTACCGGAGCGGAGCAATCAAATGACGAATTCAGGCAGCTACGCCAAGGTCTTAAAGAAGAAGGGCGTCCAGCCGTTTCTCTGGACGCAGTTTCTAAACGCATTCAACGATAACGTATACAAACTGGTCGTTTCCTTGTTGGCCGTGATGGTGGCCACGAACAAGATGGCAAGCGGCACTTACCTTTCCATTGCGGGATTTGTGTTTGTGGCGCCGTTTCTGCTGTTCTCCGGTTATGCCGGGCAGCTAGCGGACAAGTTCGAGAAACGGACCGTGGTGGTAGTAACGAAGACATTCGAGATTGCGGCAATGACATTGGCCTTATTCGCATTGAGGAGTGGAAACATCAACTGGATGCTGGCGGTATTGTTCCTGACCGCTATGCAGGCGGCGTTCTTCAGCCCGGCTAAATATGGCATCGTGCCCGAGCTGGTGGGCCAGAAGCATCTGGCGCGAGCGAACGGATTGCTGGAAATGAGCACGTTCGTGGCGATCATCCTGGGCACCATGGGCGGAAGCTACTTGGTGGCGGTTTGGAAGCATCAACCCGCTTACATCGGGCTGGCGCTGATCGCAGTTGCCGTTTTGGGCACGCTGGTAAGCCTCAAGATTGCGCGGACAGCCGCTCCGGCAGCCCGGCGGGCGTTTTCGTGGAATCCGTTCGGCGATGTTCTGATCGGGGTCAAGCGCCTCGCGGCAGATCGGACGTTGATGCTCACAGTGCTGGGCACAACCTTCTTCTGGTTTTTAGGCGCGCTGTTTCAAATGATCCTGCTGCTGTTCGGCAAAGAAGCGCTCCACTGCACCGAAACGCAAACAGGACTGTTAATGGCGAGCCTGGCGATCGGAATCGGCGTGGGCAGCATGGGGGCGGGCCGGCTCTCCGGCGAAAAGATCGAACCGGGCCTGGTTCCGATCGGAGCGTTCGGAATGGCATCAGTTGCGCTGGCGCTGGCCATCAGCACTCCGCGCCTCGTGCCGGCGTTCGCTCTGCTGGCAGCGCTCGGATTCATGGGCGGCTTGTTTGTGGTGCCGCTGAATGCCATTTTGCAGCACCGTCCACAACAGGACGAAAAAGGGCGTGCGATCGCCACCGCCAATTTCGTAAACACGATCGGCATCATGCTGGCTTCCGGAGTGGTTTGGCTTCTGCATGAAGTTTTGCATCTGAGCGCAGCAAGCGTGATTGGAGCCAGCGCGCTGTTGGCGCTAATTGCGGCCGTATACGCAATGCAGCTCGCGCCGAATTTCACTGTCCGCTTCCTTCTTTTCCTGTTAACTCATGCGATCTATCGAATTCGCCTTAGCGGCAAAGAGAATATTCCGCAGCGCGGCGCAGCGCTGCTGGTAGCGAATCACGTTTCTTATGTCGACGGATTTCTGATTGGAGCCTGCATACAACGTTTTGTCCGATTCATGGTAACCGAGGAGTGGTACGACCGGTTTGCGCGCATTTTCTCGATGTTCCATGCGATTCGTGTTCCGAATGGAAATCGCCGCAGCGTCATCAAAGCCATTGAACTTGCTCGCGAGGAACTCAAAAAAGGCCACGTAGTATGCATTTTCGCCGAAGGCGCCCTGACGCTCTCGGGAAGTATGGGAGAGTTTCATCGCGGTCTGGAGAAAATCGCGGAGGATTTGGAGGCGCCAGTGATCCCGGTGCATCTGGCCGGGGTTTGGGGCAGTATCTTCAGCCTGGACCGCCGCGCCAATCTGTGGCGCTCGCTGCGGCGAATGCCCTTCCCCATTCAGGTTTCGTTCGGCAAACCGATGGTTCAGCCCACCGCATTTGAAGTGCGCCAGGCAGTCTCGGAACTTGGCGCCGGCGCAGCGCAGAGTAGTATCGCCAGCAACGATTCGCTGGGGAGGCGATTCCTGCGGATAGCTAAGAAACACTGGACGCGCCGAGCGATGACGGATGCGACGGGGCATACGTTGAGCTACGGCGAAACTTTGATTGCGAGCCGGTTATTCGCGAATGTGATTCGCCGGAATCATGCGGGAGAAGAGAGGATCGGAGTGATGCTTCCGGCTTCCATGCCCGCCGCTCTCGCCAATCTGGGCATCGTGCTCGCCGGCCGTGTTCCGGTAAACCTGAACTTCACTGTCGGCCGGGAGATGGTGAACTCCGCCATCGAGCAATGCGGTCTTAAAACGATCGTCACGTCAAAGCAGTTTCTCGCGAAAGGAAAAGTCGAGCAACGCTCCGGAATGATCTTTGTGGAAGATGCGATGCAGTTTGGAAGGGCGGCCAAATGGATAGAGCTTCTGCGTGCTCGACTGGTGCCGGTCCGCATGCTACGGAGCTTTGAAAGCAAAGCGGACGACCTCGCCGCCATTCTCTTTTCGAGCGGCAGCACCGGCACGCCTAAGGGCGTGATGCTATCCCACCGTAATCTGATCTCGAATGTCGAATCGGTCAATAGCCTGTTCCAGGTTGACGAAACAGACACAATCGCAGGCGTGCTGCCGCTGTTCCACTCCTTTGGTCTCGTGTACACGTTGTGGTTTCCGTTGTTGAGCGGCGCTAGCGCGGCGTATCACGCGCAGCCTCTCGATGCAAAGGGATTGGGTGAGCTGGTGGAACGATGGAAGGCTACCTTTCTCCCGGCGCCGCCTACGTTTTGCCAAGCGTATCTGCGTGGTTGTTCCAAAGAGCAATTCGCTTCCCTGCGCTACGTGTTGGTGGGCGCCGAGAAGTTACGATCCGCGCTCGCTGAGGCGTTCCAGGAGAAATTCGGAATTCCGTTGCTGGAAGGATATGGTGCGACCGAAATGTCGCCTGTGATCTCGGTCAATATTCCGGATCGCGAATGCGGCGGCGTGAAGCAGACCGGCGTTCGCGCCGGCTCGGTAGGGCGAACGATTCCCGGTGTGGCCGCGAAAGTCGTGCATTGCGAGACCGGAGAAACGCTTAGGAATGGCGAAGAAGGACTGCTGCTTGTAAGAGGTCCAAATCGCATGTTGGGCTATTGGAATCGTCCTGCCGAAACCGAAGCTGTGTTACGGGATGGATGGTACGTTACCGGAGACATTGCGGTAATGGACGCGGATGGGTTTATCAAGATCGTGGATCGCCAATCCCGCTTCAGCAAAATTGCCGGGGAAATGGTCCCGCATGGCAAGGTCGAGGAAGTTCTGCAATCGCTCACGCTTGGCGCCTCCTGCGTTGTGACCGCGGTAACGGATGAGCGTAGAGGAGAACGATTGGTTGCGTTCGTAACGAGCCGCGAAACGACCTCTGAACAGATCTGGCAGCAACTTATGGCGTCCGGATTGCCGAAGCTCTGGATTCCGAAGCCGGACGATATTCGGCTGGTGGAGAGTTTGCCGATGCTCGGCACAGGTAAAGTGGATCTGCGGGTAGTGAAGCGAATGGCGTTGACGGCGTAATATGCAACGTCACAGGCGCCGTTGGCTAATTGTTGCGATCAGCCTGGCAATTGCCGCTTTCGCCTTTACTTTCGCAGCGGCTGCGGTGTTAGCGGAAGGAGCCTTGCATCCGCTGCTTAAACGGCGCGCCAGCGATACGGCGGCGCTTGCCTACAGCATTGCACAAGCCGCAAACGGCACGGCGCAGCAGGTAACCATTCGCTCCAGCGAAGGAATTGCGCTGAACGGCTGGTGGCTTTGCCCGCGACAGCGGAACGGGAGGGCAGTCATGGTTTGCCATGGCGTTGCCGATTCGGCTTACGGAGCTTTGGGGTATGCGCTCTTATTTTTGAGACATGGATATTCGGTTCTAGTGCCGGAAAGCCGGGGACACGGCGAGAGCCGGGGATACGTCACATACGGCGTTCTCGAATCCGATGACACGATCCGCTGGCTTGGCTGGATGAACGACCACGGCGTGAATTGCGCGTTCGGCTTCGGCGAGTCGCTTGGTGGCGCGATATTGCTGCAGTCGCTGGCACGGGGTGCGGATTTCCGTGCCGTGGTTGCCGAATCGCCTTACACTTCACTGGAAGCGGTTGCCGAGGAACGGGTCGGGCGCGTCGTGCCGGCGTTCGCTGCGCGCATTCTTGTGAAAGAAGCGCTCGTCTACGTTTATCTACGCTATCGAGTGAACTTGTTCCATGCGCACCCGGATTCGGCCATCGTTCACACGCATGTTCCGGTCCTGCTCATTCATGGATTGGCCGATAACGAAACGAGTCCTGAGCATTCCAGGCGGCTTGCGACAGCGAATCCCGGCGCTACCCGGCTTTGGCTGGTTCCGGGCGCTAAGCATACGGGCGCGTATGCGGCGGCTCCCAAGGAGTTCGAAGAGAACGTGCTCGGCTGGTTCGATCATTGACCCATGTGAACCGAGTTTCATTGGCTTAACGATCATGCCACGGCGCGGCAGCCGCGGCTCGAATCTGGTTCCTTATCATCGAACACATGACTATTCAACGGATGGAGCACGTCGGCATTGTGGTTGACGACCTCGCAGCCGCGACTGAGTTCTTCGTCGAGCTCGGACTCGTGCTACAGGGCGAGGGGACCGTC
This sequence comes from Bryobacteraceae bacterium, assembly GCA_025924475.1. Lineage (GTDB taxonomy): Bacteria > Acidobacteriota > Terriglobia > Bryobacterales > Bryobacteraceae > Bog-105. The sequence continues at coordinate 6,002 of JAICIH010000065.1, read as the reverse complement.
GAAGGTCGCTGGGTGGACCGCGTGGTGGGGCTCGAGAGCGTACGGGCGGACATTGCGATGATGCAGACTCCGGACGGCAACGGACGACTCGAGCTGACGAAGTTCCACTCACCGTCAATCCAGGATGACACCCGGCGTGGCGACAACCGGCACGCGCCGGCGAACACGCGGGGTATCCGCCATGTCGCATTCGCCGTCGAGGACATCGACGCCGTCGTTGCCGGCCTGCGAGCCCGCGGCGCTGAACTCGTCGGCGAGCTGGAGCGCTACGAGGACAGCTACCGGCTCTGTTACGTCCGCGGCCCGGAGGGAATCATCATTGAGCTAGCGGAGCGGATCGGCTAACGGGCCGAGTCCGTGCCGACTCATCAGAGGTTTGTCGCGTGGGAACGACGGCCTCAACAGCGCGATAGACTCACGGGTACGGAGATAAAACATGTCGATTCGACCCGTGAAACGGCTGATACGGTCCAAACCCACGTTGGAAGGCGCAGGTGTACACTTGCGCCGCGCGTTCGGATTCGGCAACACATCGGATTTCGATCCGTTTCTGCTGCTCGACGATTTTCGCAATGACATCCCGCAGGACTATCTGGCCGGATTTCCCTGGCATCCGCATCGCGGAATCGAGACGATTACCTATGTACTGGCAGGAACGGTGGAGCACGGCGACAGTCTTGGAAACCGCGGCGCAATTGGCGCTGGCGATGTGCAGTGGATGACAGCGGGAAGCGGAATCATTCATCAGGAGATGCCGAAGGGGGATCCGGAGGGACGGATGCACGGGTTTCAATTGTGGGGAAACCTGCCGGCCTCGCTGAAGATGACGGCGCCGCGTTATCAGGAGGTGAAGGCAGCCGATATTCCGTTGATCACCGATGACGATGGGACAGGCGTCCGGATTGTTTGTGGAACGTTTTGGGGGAAGACGGGACCCGTCGATGGAGTGGCGGCCGAGCCGATCTATCTGGACGTTTCGGTTGCGCCGGGACGAAGGAAGAGTTTGCCGGTAGAGACGACGCGGCATGCGTTTGCTTATGTTTTTGCGGGCTCGGGAAAATTTTGTAACGCATCAGGGCCGCTGGCGGTGCCGACGGAGGCAGTGCAATGGGCGGACACCCAGCCGCCATCGGAAGCTGATAACCGTTCCTTGATTTTGTTCGACCGCGGCGATGAAGTGACGGTAGAGGCGGGCCAGGACGGAATTCGTTTTCTATTGGTTTCGGGCAAGCCGTTGGGCGAGCCGGTTGCCTGGTACGGGCCGATTGTGATGAACACGCAGGAGCAGCTCCGGCAAGCGTTTGAGGATTTGGATCGAGGAACGTTTTTGCGTGGGAACAGCGCGGTGTAGTCCGCTTCTGAGGAACACCCGCAAAACGGGCGCGATATCAAGCGCGCCGCCCGAAGGGTCACTGAGTTCCTTGATTGTCTGGCGGCGTGCATCCGCGCCCTTTGCGCTTCCTCACGGTCGCGGTTCTGTGCTGCTGGTTTGGCTGCTATGTATGGTGGCGGGAACGGCGCACGGATATTCGGTACTCACGCACGAGGAGCTGATCGACCTCACCTGGAAAAATCTGCTGCGGGCCACGATCGAGAAGCGCTTTCCCCAAACGAGTGCGGCGGATCTGGATAAGGCGCACGCTTTCGCTTACGGCGGTTGCGTGATTCAGGACCTTGGGTACTATCCGTTCAGCAACGAGCTTTTCAGTGATTTGACGCATTATGTGCGCAGCGGCGACTTCGTTGGAAATCTGCTGCGGGATGCGAGGAACGCCGATGAATTTGCATTCGCGCTGGGCGCCTTATCGCATTACGTGGGCGATACGGTGGGGCATCACGATGCAATCAACCGTGCCACGGCGATCGCATTTCCCAACCTTGAGAAGAAATATGGCGCGCGGGTAGCGTATGGGCAGAGTCCTCATGCGCACATTCGTACCGAGTTTGCTTTTGACATCGATCAATTGAGCAAGCACCGGCTGGCTCCCGGCGCCTATTTGCGCGCGGTCGGTTTTCGCGTGCCCAGCCGTCTGCTGGCGCAGGCATTTGAGGAAACCTATTCGCTGCCGCTGGCGAGCGTTGTGGGACCGCACCGCCCAGCAGTGCGATCTTACCGGAGCTCGGTGAGAAGTTTTCTGCCGCGGATCGCTTATGCCGAAACGGTAATTCACAAGGATGATTTTCCTCCGGAAGTCGAGAATGACGCATTGAAGATTTTTCTCCATCATGTGGAGCGAGCGGATTTCCAGACGCAATGGAACCGCTACCGGCGCACGGCCGGATTCGAAACGCATCTTCTCGCCTGGATCATTCGGATTCTGCCCAAGGTCGGCGTGCTTTCGGACCTTGCGATCAAGGCACCCACGCCGAACACGCAGGATTTATATGTGAAGAGTATGAATCGCGCGATTGACGTCTACGAAAACTTTCTTCATCAATCCAGCTACTCTATTCCCAATTACGATTTAGATACTGGAGAGACGACCCGGCCTGGAGTGTACGCATTGACAGATAAAACTTATGCCGCGCTGCTACATAGAATCGTAAGTCGTCCGCAGCGACCTATTCCACATGAGGTAACGCAAAACATTCTCGATTACTTCAGCGGCGGCGAGGCTCGCATGACAAACAAGGTCAGGAAAGATCTCGATGTATTGCGAGATCTTTCCCATCCGTAATTGCTCGGCTTGAGCGCGGCACTGGTAGTTTCATCAGTGCATATGATTAAACAGGAACCACAGGATGATCAGCCCACCGGGCACGCCGAGAATCCAAGCAAGAAGATATTTCATTTCTTAAAGACCTCACACTGCTATTGGCAATTCGTACGCCAAAGCTTAACTCGTTGGTAAGTAAGGTGCGACGTTGCAGATATCGTGCAATTTTTTCGAGCTTTGCCATCCTTGGAAAAATTGGAAATTATTCCGGTGCGGGCCGGTTCTACTGACAGGAGACACGATATGGCAACTGAACAAAAAGAAGCGGCAGGCGTGTTGAACGATTTGATTGAAACCTGTAAAGACGGTGAGCAAGGATTCCGGCAGGCGGCGGAAAAGGTGAACGACGCGTCGTTAAAATCTATGTTTAGCCGTTATTCCTCACAACGCGCTGAATACGGGCGGGAATTACAAACCCTGGTAACCCAACTGGGTGGCGAGGCGGCCACTACGGGACATGCGGGAGCGATGCTGCATCGCGGCTGGATCAATCTGAAAGAGGCGCTATCGAAAAACGAAGACAAGGCGATTATCGATGAGTGCGAGGCAGGCGAAGATGCAGCTGTGAAGAGTTATCGAGAAGCTCGCGGCAAAGCGCTTCCGCCGAAGGCGGGGGCGATTGTGCAGCGGCAGGCGGCGGGTGTGGAGGAAGCGCATCGAACGTTGAGCGATTTGAAGCACGGACGACCGGCGATGGCTGGGAGCAGGATTTGATTGTCCACCTAGCGAGATAAAGTGGAGTACTCGTAGGTGCTTTTCCAGGTGAACTCGGCTCCTGGTTCGACGTTGATTTCAATAAACGGCTCGACCGCAATTACAGAGCGGATCGACCATAGCGATTCACGCAGCAACGGCCGATCCGCTTGAATTTTCATGCCGGCGCCGGCGCGCGTGTCTTCAATGCGGATGAGGTGATCGCCCACGTTGCGGGTAAATCCTGCCATAGGAGTCGCGACAACATCGCGATCTTTCAAAGTATCGAGATAGACGATTTGATTGCCGCGAATTTCCGCCAGTTTCTTATTGGGCGGATGACTGCTCTGAATCTGAAACGGTACGGTGACGATGAGGCCGGGACCGGGCGGTTGGTGGTCCAACGTGAGGAAATTGTGGTTGTACACGTTGGTATGAATGGCGCGCGTTCCGAGATTTTTCAGACTGTGCTCCAGCGTCATTTCGGGTTTGCCGGAAACGAGGCGTACCGTTTTCCGGTACAGGAAGTGATAGCCGGCGGCTGAGAGTTCCTGGCTAAATTCGATGGAATCGCGGTGTTTTTTTACGCTCCATTTGCCGCGGTCGGCGATAGCATAGAGCTTGTAGTTGTCGTATTTGGCGGCATCGGCCGGTTTGCGGAGAGCGCCGATGCCGACTTTGATGAACACACCGCCGGGCTTGGTCTCGTCCCAGCCGAGAGGCGCGAATTCATCCACCGGGCCGGTGATGGCGCTGCAAGGGCCAGCTACAATGTCCGGACCATCGTATATAAAATCGTGAATGTCGTGGTTGGTTCGATTGAACCAAGGCCCGTAGTAGTTGTGCCCCTCGAATTCTAGGCTATAGATTACGCCCGACCAATCGAAGCGCGTGCCCTGATAGTACCCGCGTTTCCCATCTGGCAGATACAGCTTGACATGCAACTGACTGTTGGCGATTTCGGCTTGCGGCGGATCGGCGGCCTGGAGAGAGTTGAGTGAAAGGGCGAGGAGCAAAACGAAAATTGCTCTTCTGATCCTAGGCGGCGGCGCTATTGGCTCTGGCACAGATTTCCTTCACGAGCACAATGAGGGATTGTAAGTCGCCTGGCTTTTCCAGGTACTCGACACCGAGCGCAGCGCAACGTACGCGGTCTCGTTCCCGGACCAAGTTTGTGAAGATCACAACAGGCACTTGTTTGTACTCTTCGATGGCGCGAATGGACTCGAGGACCTCCCAGCCATCGATCATCGGCAGAAAAACATCGAGCAGGATAAGGCGCAGATCGACTGCCGGATCGGCGGTGAGCTTTTCAATTTTCTCGAGCGCTTCCGATCCATCGCGAGCTCGTTCGAGCCGGATGTCCGGGCAGATTTTTTTAAAGAGGTCATTGAAGACAAAGTAGCCGGCATCGTCGTCTTCAACCTGGAGAACCACGGGGTCAGGCACTACGCAAACTATAACCTATGCCTCGGGAAACATCTCATGGCGTAAAGCGGTGAATCCATCGTAGGCGGGAACGGCGCGTAAGACATCCCAAAGCGACTGTTTGCGAAGGCGGAGGCTCAGAACGGTAGTGATCCAGGATTGACTCCAGCCGGATTCGGTACACCAAGCGCCCCAGCCGGAATCGGAGTTGCTGGCCCAGTAGTCCCAGATCTTGAAATCGAAGGCGCGATACCAGGCGCCGTGGAATTGGGGGTGGATTTCGGAATGTACCTGAGCACGGACGAGAAACGCCGCGATGCGATCGGCCGCTTCCCTATAGGATGCTTCGCCGGTGGCGGCATGCGCTTCGTGAAGACCGATAAGCGCGAAGTTCATCGTGTAGAGGAGATCGGTGGCGGGATCGGCGTTTTGCTGGATGAGCGTGCCTTCGCCGGCGCCGTATTTCTCGTTGGATGTAGGAGGGACTTGAATGCCGGTGGCGGGCGGACCAGTCCATTCGGCGATGGCGCCGCTTTCGTGCTGATGCGATAAGAGTTCTTGCGCAATTTTGCGGAGCCAGGAACGAGATTCGGGCGTATCTTTCACACGGACGAGCCAGGCGAGCGGCAGTAGGAAGCGGGCTTGTTGAGACGTAATGCTGTTGGACCAGCGCCACCGATCCGGGTAGGCTTCTACGCTGAGGCGAATCCCCTTTTCACAACGCTCGAGGAAAGGCGCATAGGCAGTTTTGAAGTACGCCCAGAGGAACATCGCCCAGGGATACGCCTGATAGTTCATGTCGTGCAGCACGATGGGGGAATGGTGGTAGTGTTGCCAACCGTCTTTAGCGAGCGGAGCTTGATCGTAGCGCGATTTTTGATGACCGTTTGTTCCGATTAAGCGGAAATCGGCCAGGATCGCGAGCCAGATGCGGCGGAGCCAGCGCGTTTCGCCGGTCAGAGCGGAAGTTGTCAGGAGGCCGACCAGGCAGCGGGCGTTATCGTCGCCGTAGTAGACGTCGAAACCGTCTTCGTCTTTGTAGTAGCGAGTGGCTTCATTCCAGCCCAGAAGACCATAGGCGACGTTGGATGGATCGAGGCGCGCGCCGGTGAACATTTTCGATTTCATCAGGAAATCGACCAGGTTTTCGGCGATGCGAGTGCG
>JAICIH010000064.1 GCA_025924475.1 Bryobacteraceae bacterium | reverse complement strand
CAATCACCTCGGTTAGTCGTTCCACGGCCTTTTCGATCTGACGCGGAGTCAGGAGCTTTTCCGCACGAGATTCGAAATCGGCAATTAAGGATTGGGATTGCTTTTCCCATTCACGCTGGCGCTGTTTCTCATGGCGGGCGGCTTCGGATTCCAATTCGGCCTGACGTGCGGTGAGTTCCTCGGCCCGGCGTGTATTGTCCTCCAGCTGGCGGTGCAACTGCGCGAGTAGTTCCTGAAAATCCGATTGCAGACGCGGGAGCACCTGGCGCGCATGTTCAAGAAGGGGTGCGGGCATTTCCAGGCGGGTGGCAATATCGAGTCCGGCGGATTTGCCGGGCGCGCCGAGTCGCAGTTCATAAGTGGGCGCAAGGGTTGCATCGTCAAAACCCATCGAGGCATTGACGACGCCGGGAGTACGTGCACCGTAGAGCTTGAGCGGCAGCAAATGAGTGGAAGCTAGACAGAAAGCGCCCGATTTGCGGAATTCGTCGAGCATGGCAACGCCGAGCGCGCCGCCTTCTTCGGGATCGGTGGCGCGGCCGAGCTCGTCGAGAAGAACCAGCGAATCGGAGGTGACGCGCGCAAGCATTTCTTTGACGTGCAAAAGATGACCGGAGAAGCTGCTGAGGCTCTCGGCAATAGACTGCTGGTCGCCGATATCGGCAAGTACATCGGAGAGCAAGGGAAACTCAGCCTCGGCGCAGGGGACGGGAAGAGCGGCGTGCGCCATAAGCGCGAGCAGGCCGGCGGTTTTGAGAGTGACCGTTTTGCCGCCGGTGTTCGGGCCGCTGATCAGCAGGCAGCGGCGCTCCTCGGTGAGTTCGAAGCTGAGCGGGACGATCGGCTTGTGCTGCTTGCGGAGGACGGATTCGAGCAACGGATGGCGTGCCTGGCGCAGCAGCAGGCGATTGGTGAAGCGCGGAATCACGGCATCGTAATCGAGCGCGAAAGCGGCTTTCGCGAAAATGCAATCGAGTTCGGCAAGAGTGTCGACGCTGGCCGCGATAGAAGGCGCGTGGGCGCGCAGCGCTTCGGTAATTTCCGCAAGAATGCGTTCGATTTCGCGCAGTTCATCCTCACGCAAACGCACGAGCTGATTGTTGAGACCGATGGTTTCCAGCGGCTCGAGAAAGAGCGTACGGCCCGTGCCGCTTGCGCCATGAATGACGCCGTCGACGCGGCTCTTTTGCCCGGCGACAATGGGCACCACATAGCGGTCTTCGCGGATGGTGATGAAGTCTTCCTGCAGGGTATGACCGCTGCGATGCGCACGCAGGAATTTTTCCAGCGATTCCTGAATACTTTTTTGCTGGCGTATGATATCGCGGCGGATGCGGCCGAGAGCGACGCTGGCGTCGTCGGAAAGCGAGCCGTCCGGGAGAAAAACTCGCGCATAGCGGCGCGCCAAATCGCGGAGGTCGGCTAGCGAACGCGCACGCTGCGCAAGCCGCGGATGGCGCCCGGCCACAGAGAGCAGTGCAGCGCGATATTCGCCGGCGAGACCGAGTGTGTGGAACAGGTCGAGAATTTCCGGACCCTGCAGCGAGACGCCTTCAATCTGCAGGGCGCGGACTTGGGGCCCGGTGTCACGGACTTGATCGAAGCGGAGGCGGACGACTTCTTGCTTTTCGGCTTCACGAAGGTAAGAGATGGCTTCGGCAACTTCTGTCAGGGCTGCTTCAAGTGTGGCTCGCTGATTTTGTGGAGAAAGGGCGAACACGAGAGCGCGGCCGGCGGCGCTTCCCGCATAGCGCGCCAGCAACTCTTGTAATTCGCTGAATCCCAGAATTGCGGTGCTCTCAAAAGCCATAAAGCCAAGCGCTAGGGACGCGATACATAGGGATGCATCGGCGGATGGCTGCAGCAGGCCTCGATCACCTCGCGCGTGCCGGCGGTGAGAGACAGTTTTTCGAGAGAGTCGAGGGCGAACCAGCCGACCCGGCGGGAATCGTCACCGGGCCGAAGATCGCCGCCCAACAGCGTGCAGTAGAAATCGATCAGCACGTAATGGTATTCGCAGCCTTCAGCTTCGTCGAGCATGATGCGCTCGAAAACGGTGGCGATGGAACCCGTTTCGACGCGCAGGCCTGTTTCTTCCCAGACTTCGCGGACGAGGGCGTCTTCCAGGCGCTCCCCGGTCTCCACCAAGCCACCCGGCAGGCTCCATTCCCCGGCCAGCGGTGGACGGCCGCGTTCGACCAGCAGAACGCGACCTTCATCGAAGAGGAGAGCGCCCACTCCTAGGAGCGGGTGGGCTGGATAACGACGGACCATGAGAGCGCGCACAACGGGCACCAGACGCCCTGTGCGCTTCCACCTTCCTTATATATATTGCAGGACGTCTTCGGCGTGGCCTTCGACTTTCACCTTGGGGAAGATCTTTTTGATAATTCCTTTGGGATCAATGAGAAACGTCGTACGCTCGATGCCCATGTACTTGCGCCCGTACATGCTCTTTTCCACCCAAACGCCGTAGTCTTCGGCTGTTTTGTGGTCTTTATCGGCCAGCAGCGTAAACGGTAAGTCAAATTTTTCCTTAAACTTAGCCTGGGCGTTGGAGGGGTCCGGAGAGACGCCCACGATGACCATATTGGCTTTGGAAAACTTCTTGCTATGGTCGCGGAAATCGCAGGATTCCTTGGTGCAGCCGGGCGTATCGGCCTTCGGATAGAAATAAAGGACCACATTCTGGCCGCGAAGTGACTTCAATTCAAACGGTTGGCCGGAATCGGTATCAAGGGAAATGGGAGGGGCCGGATCGCCTTCCTTCAGATGAGACATATGGAGGGAAAGATGAAAACCGGACAAAATTTGCTACATTAAATAACTTGACAGCATCACGCGCAGATTATATGATTGAAATGTACCCAGATGGGGATGGAGAAGAATTAACGATGCCACTGATTAAATACAACCCGTTTCACACGGACCTCGACTTGTTCCAGGATTCGCTCTCGCGGCTCTTTAGCGAGCCGACCTCGCGGCCGTGGACGCCCGCTGTAGACATCTATGAGAACGAGAACGAATTGGTCTTCAAGGCCGACATACCGGACATCGATCCGAAGGAAGTCGGCATCCAGCTCGAAAACGGAACGCTGACTCTAAAGGGCGAGCGCAAATTCGAGCAGGAGAAGAAAAGCAAAGGATTCCACCGCATCGAGCGCGGCTATGGTTCGTTCGTACGCGCGTTCAGCCTGCCGGACACGGTGGACCCGGAGAAGGTAAAGGCCGACTACAAAAACGGCGTGTTAACGGTGACGGTCCCGAAGAAGGAAATTGCGAAGCCGAAGACAATTAACGTCCAAGTTCAATAAACACAAGCTAAGCAGTAGCGGATTCCTCCGGCGCGGTACGAACAGTACCGCGCTTTTTTTGGTCTGCGTGCTATCTTCTGCGCAGGAGAAGTGGGTGGCGGCGGAGGATTCTCACTCAGAACGCGAGAAGCGCTGGCACGTTTATCTCGCGGGCGTAGCCGGCGGAAGCGCGGAATCGCTGGCGGCGTTGTACGACGAGGCGAGCTCGGCGCTTTACGGCCTGGCGTTGCGGATTCTCGGAAACGCCGCTGATGCGGAAGAGGTTTTGCTCGAGGTGTTCGAGCAAATCTGGCGGAGCGCGGCAAAGTTCGATCCGGAGCGCAGCGGCGCGTGGCGTTGGCTTACTGTGCTGACTCGTAGCCGTGCCGTGGATCGGCTGCGCGCGCGAGCCAGCAAGCAAAAGCGCGAGGAACCGCGGCGTTTGGACGATTGGGAATTGAGCAGTCCAGACCCCTCGCCGGACGAGGCGAGTATGTTCCGGCAGCAGCAAGCGCACATCCGCCAGTCGCTGAATGCGCTGCCGCGGGAGCAGCGGGAAGCGCTCGAGCTGGCTTATTTTTCCGGGCTGACGCACGTTGAGATCGCGGCTACGCTGCGGGTGCCGTTGGGTACAATCAAGACCAGAATTCGCATGGGCATGGACAAGCTGCGCATTGCGCTGGGAAAGAGTTCCGGCCGCGCAGTGGGGCAGGTGGCGCCATGAAGAGGAATGCGGAAACACGGGAATGCTCGACGACCGCCGCACTCTATGCGTTAGGAGCGTTACCCGCCGAGAGCAAGGTGCAGTTCGAACAGCGTTTGGCAAGCGGCTGCCCGCTTTGCACGGCTTGGTATAGCGAGTACGCCGAGGTAGCGGATCAACTTGCGGCGACAGCGCCAACGATTGCGCCTGATACTTCGGTACGCGCCCGGCTGCTGGAGTGCATCGCGCCGGATTCCTCCGCCAAGAGCGAGATGAAGCTGATGCGCGCAGGCGATTCGCCCTGGATCGCATTCGGTGCACCCGGTATCGAAGTGCGGCCGCTGTTAGGCAAAAGAACGTTGCTGGTGCGCATGCAGCCGGGCGCAGTGCTTCCGGAGCATGAGCACAGGCAAGTAGAGCAGTGCTACGTTCTCGAAGGTAGCGTAACCGACTCGAATGGTGTAACAGCCTACGCCGGTGACTTCGTTTGCATGCCAGCTAACATCACGCATCGGCCGATACACACCGATACGGGTTGCCTGTTTCTCATTGCCTATACAAGCTGACTGCAAATATTAGACGGCGCGAGCCATCCGCCACCAAATGACCATGACAAATAGGCCGGCAGCAACGCAGCCGAACGAAAACGGCTCCGGAACGGAAATCGCGAAGACGGCAAGATTACTTCCCTCGAGCCGTCCATTGGGATTGTCGGACGATGTGTTGACGAACCGGCCTAATCCGGTGGCCGGATCCTGCATCGCCATGGAAGTCGAGCCGCCACCGTCGAGGTTGAGCGCGTTGTAGACGCCGTAGTCCTGGATCAGGAGATTGGCGACTTCAGTGACGGTCATACCTCGGCTTCCGCCGGCGTTATCCACGGTAAACAGGACGAGGGCCTTTCCATCTTGTGAGAGGCCAATCGCGGTGCGAGCGTTGGTGAGTTCGTACCAGGAATTGCTGTTGGAATAGTTTCCCGGTCCGCCAGGGGTGAGCAGCCCATCGGGGTGCGTTGCATCTGCGTAGACGGGAACAGTGTTAACTCCGTTGGTAACGATTTGCGCAGAGCCGGCCAAAGCGTTCCCTATCGTCACATTTTCGAGCACGTGCTTGCCGTCCGCGAAGGCGGGATCGTTGTGCACGATACCGGCATGATTGGACGGATCGATATTCACGGCCGGAGAATTGGTGACGATCGCGTAGGACTGGACTGGCGCCTCGAAGGAAGAATACACGTTTCCATTGGATGCAGCGAAACCGACAAGCATGGAGTTGGGATTGTTTGATGGAAACGGGAGAAAGAACTCGCCATTGATGGCCAGTTGCGCCTGCTGTTGGTTGAGGTAGTCCAAGGTAGTTTGTCTTACCGTCTCCAGCGGTCCTCCGGGAGGAGTAAATTGGAAGACGATGCCGGGTGCGGTTAAATCAATCTCGGCGATGTGCATGGTCTCGGGTCGAGGCGTGGTTTCCGTTCGTGTGATGAGCGTGATTCCGGCGTAGGGGTTTTGGACAATCTGGTCAGCCCGTAGTCCGGCGATGCAGCCGGAAACTACGGTCAAGACGAGGACGTGAGAGCGGAAAGAGCGCATGTGAAAACCTCACCACGCACATAGATCATGTACATAGGGAAGACATTTCAAAAGGCTTGGGGTATGGCGCTCCTGAGAAACACGCACAAAACAGGCGCGGTATCAAGCGCGCCGCCCGAAGAGCCAGTGAGTTCCTTTATTGACTGGCGGCGTGCATCCGCGCCCTTTGCGCTCGCTGACGGTCGCGGTTCTTTTGCCGGCCTTAGGGTGAGCGTTTGAGGAGGAGGACTGATTGGTCGAAGGTCAGAAACTCTGAGATCCGTATTGCTTCGCGCCTCAACAGTTCTTCTGCTTGCCTCGTCGAAAAATTGCACTCCACGATCTGAATCACCTTGGGCGGTGTACCGAGTTGCGCCGCCAACGTTTTAAGATCGGAGTCCGCCGTAAGGATGGCGGTTATTTTATGGGCCTGGGCGAATGCCCAAATTTCTCTGTCGGGTGTTCGTACCAACCCGAGTTGCTTGACGTGTGAGATTGCGGGGAACAGGTCGACGAGCGAACGGGCAAGCTTATCCGAGAGGTTCTCATCGATAAGAATCACCCGGCTGATTTCTCGCGAGCCAAATCCGCCGCAAAAGCGTAAACAGCTTTAAAGTCGTCACGCTCGAGTTCGCTGAAATCTTCAAGGATCTCGTCTTCAGTCATTCCGGCGGCGAGGTATCCGAGCACATCGTCGACGGTGATCCGCAAACCGCGGATACAGGGCTTGCCGCCTCGTTTTCCTGGCTCGATAGTGATTCTCGGATGAGTGGCGAACATTAAAACCATTGTCGCGCAATTCAAAGTTCTAGCGCTTCCGCGAGGGATGTCGAGAAAGGTCAGCCCCACCAGTTTTCGCCAGCCGCTAAATGCGCTTTCACGGTATCGGGATCGAGATCTACACCTAAGCCCGGTTTATCGTTGACGTGAACAAATCCGTGCTGAATGTACGGCCCATTGAGCGCCAACAGTTGATCCATCCAGCCGCCCTGTCCGGTGACGGTCTCGCACGTCATGTAATCGCGAATCGCGCCCGCCCATTGGCACGTCGCCCAGGTATGCAACTGGCTGCCGGTATTGTGATTGCACAGCGGCAACCCGAACACGTCGGCCATATCGGCAATGCGTTTGGTTTCCAGGAATCCGCCGCTGTTTCGGAGATCGGGATTCAGAATATCAGCACCCTGATTGATAATGAAATCCTTAAAGCCTTGGCGTCGTTCCAGATTTTCGCCGGTGCAAATCGCAACGCGCGAAGAGGCAACCAGTCGTTTCCAGGACTCCGAGTAATCCACGGGCAGCGGATCTTCGAGCCATAAGGGTTTCATGGGCGCGACAGCTTCCGCGATCTGAATGGAGGTCCGCAGATCGTATTCCCAATGGCAATGAACCATGATGTCGTGATCCCAGCCGACCGCTTCCCTGCAGTTCTCGTATCCTTTGCCGATATTGATAATTTCTTTTGTGGAGAGCACACGATTGCCCGGATCACGCCCGCCGTCTTGCGCCTGAGACGTATGCGGAAAGCCGAACTTATGCGCCGTAAAACCGCTTTTGTTCTCTTTGACCTTAGCGGCCCACTCCCGGCATGACGATTTGTCGAGCATGTTCTTCGGGGCTTGATGGTCGTAAACACGAACGCGATCCCGAAACCTTCCACCGAGGAGAGTGGTGACCGGCTGTCCGAGCAGCCTCCCGGAGAGATCCCAGAGCGCCATCTCAATACCGCTCGCAGCGCGCATGAGTGAATGGGCGGAACCATCGGTACGCGTCCCGCTCAGACTCTTGCCGCCTTCACCCAAATGAGTGTAAATAACGTCAATCGCCAGAGGATCCTTGCCAACCAGCAAAGGCTTCAGGTCAAGAATCTGCTCCTTCACACCGATTGCGGGAGACCCATAAGCTTCCGCGATACCCGCAACGCCATTATTGGCCACGAGCCGTACGAGTGTGTAAGTGCGCGGGCCCGAGATGAGCATCGATTGGACATCGCGGATCGTATAGCGGCCCTTCTCCGGTTCGGCGAGCAGCCGATAGGTTTCCGGAAGGACAGCGCACGCCGCCGTCCGGATAAAATCGCGTCTGGTAAGCCCGAGCATATCAATGCAGGTTAATCAACTCTTCCACCACGGTGCGTTCAAGACGTGGAGCACAACAACCACCGCCGAAGCCCACCATGCGTATCCACCGAAGCTTATCTGTCGGCGTGCACGATGGAGATAGTAGGCGCAGGCTCCGGCAATAACGGCGAGTTCAATCCACCACCAGCCATACGGCAGACGATTCCAAAGACCGAAACCGATGTGAGTCGCGGCGTACGGCCACAAAGCCAAGTCCTTCGGGTGCATCGGCAGATCGAGTAGAAAATGCGAGAAGACAGCGAAGGCGATCAGAAACGCTACCGCGCGACCTCTGCGCCAGAAGATCAGCCCATAAAGCGCAGACCAAACGAGTGACATGACGAGCGAGTGGGACCAGTCGATGAAATCGAGTGAGAAGCCTTGGCCAACATGCGGTGTCATGGTGACTCGTTCGATGCCGAGCATCACGAAAATACCGAACAGGACGTCGAGGAAGCCTGTTCCGAGAAGAATTGCCCAGGTAGGTGCGGCCGGACGTTTTGCCTTCAGGGCCAGGCCGACTGCAAAATGACCGGCGTACATTACGATTTCTTTCCGGCCCGGTGGCGATCGAGCCAAGCGAGGATCGGGACCGGCACCGCGAAACTCAGCAGGCAGAAGAGTCCGAACTGGAAGCTGGTCACGCGAAGACCTCCTGTTATTGCGAGAAGTCTAGCACGCGCTGCGCGATAGATTGATTCGAGTGAGACGAGCAGCGGTGGCCTTGTGCAGTCTGGTGACGATCTGGGCGGCGGCAGCATTGTGGCTCGATTTTCCAGTGAGCTGGCTGCGGTGGCTGTTGGCGTTGGGATACCTGACATTCGCCGTGCTAGTAGGCCGCAAGCGAATTGCGATTTGGGCCGGAAGCCTGGCGTTAGTCATAGTCTGGTGGCTCAATCTGAAGCCAAACGAATATCGCAACTGGCAGCCGGATGTAGCGCGCATGCCTTGGGCGGAGATAGAGGGCGATCACGCCACTATTCACAACATTCGAAATTGCGACTACGTGACCGAGACGAACTACACGCCGCGTTGGGAAATAAAAACGGTTCGGCTTTCCGATATTCGCGGAGTGGATTTGTTTTTGAGCCATTGGGGAATGGACTGGATCGGCCACGCAATCGTCAGTTTCGAATTCGGGGATGGAAGCCATCTGGCAACGTCGATTGAAGCGCGGAAAACGGTCGGGCAGAAGTATTCGGCGATCCGCGGATTTTTTCGCCAGTTTCAGACGATGTACCTGATTGCCGAAGAGCGGGATGTAGTGCGAGTGAGGAGCAATTATCGAGGTGAGACGGTGTATCTATATCGCACGATGACAACTCCCGGCGATGCGCGTGGGCTGTTCAGGCACTATCTGGAATGGATGAACCAGGCGCGGCAGCGTCCGGAGTGGTACAACGCAGTCACCGCCAACTGCGCGACGAACTTTGTCCGATATCTGGCGGAGGCAAAAGTGGGCGATATCTCGCGCTGGGACTGGCGAACGCTATTCGTCGGCGAAGGCGATGAATTGCTTTACGAAAAAGGCGATCTGATGACGGACGGTTTGCCGTTTGCGGAGTTAAAGAGGCGCGCCCTGATTCGTCCTCCCCCCGATGTGAATTTCTCTCGCCAGATTCGCCTGAACCGGCCCGGGTTTACGCAATGAATCCGTGCGCACGGGATGGCTCGTATATAGCTCGTGGAGGCTACACATGGCGCTGGTTGATGACAACAAGAAGTTAGTCCAGGGTCTTTACGATGCATTCGGGCGGGGCGACATCGGATACATCTTGGATCGCGTGACGGACGATGTCGAGTGGGTGACGGAAGGGCCGCAATCGATACCCTATGCGGGGAGCTTCAAGGGACGCGCGGGAGCCCAAAGTTTTTTTGAGAAGCTCAGCGCGGTGGAGGGCGGGAAAGTAATCGCCCAGGAGCTGATTGCGGCTGAGGATCAAGTTGTGGGGCTAGGGCGTTTTGCGGGTACGGTAAAGACAACCAAGAAGAAGATCGATTCGGCCATTGCGCATGTGTTCACGATTCGCGGCGGGAAGGTTTCGCGCTGGTTGGGTTATGCGGATACTGCGCGGGTGGCGGAAGCTTTCTCAGCTCAGTGACGGACTGACGCTTCAGTCCGTCCCCATTTTTTGACCATCGCGGTTCTTTTCGTCTTCTTCGGGAAACAGGGAGTATCCCGTGGGCGGTGAGTAGAGCGATTTCAGAAGGTTGAGACGCTTGCGTAAATAGCGGCTGGGCAACTGGCGCGGGCCGGTCTCGACATCGATGTCGCAGCACAAGCCGTGGAGATAGAGCGTCAAGGTGTCTATAAAAGACTGGCGCACATAATCGGCGAAGGCGGCGCTATCGCGCTTGAGGTTGGATTGATGGCGCAGCAACGCTTGCTTGGACTGCCAGCTTTCGTCGTCCACTTCGCCGTGCACGCTGGCCATGAGTTCCTCGCGAATCATGGTCTTATAACTCGAGGCGGCTTCCGTGGACCATTTTTCCGCCACGAGCGCGGCAAGGCGGCGGTATAAGCGATAGTGGTACTCGGCGACATCCTGTTCTTTGAGCGCGAACAGTAGGACGGTTTCGTTTTCGAAGCTGATTTGGGAGGCCCAGGATTGGCGGCCTTCGGCAGGCCGTTCGCCGACTACAAAATCGCTGATCTTTTCGAGCGCAGGGCGAGTCTTGCGGCTGGCTTTCGCGCCGCGGCGTTCGCCGGAACGTTCGAGATAGGGAACCAACAGGATCGAAATCCGCGGGAGCATGGCGGCTATGGCGGGTGGAAGCGCGGCGACAGGCTCCTCGAGGTATTCCTTGAGGACCTCTTCGCTCATCGGCACGGAGGCGCAAAAATACGCGAACGTGTTGCTGAGGGGGATCACTTCGGCGCGGAAACGCTCCGCAAATTGGCCGACGCTTACCCTGGAAAGACCGCTCGGCGCGGCGGAAGCCTGGCTGGGGTCTCGTTGAGTGGACATGCTGGGATTTCGACCTCGATTCTAGCAAAGAGGTCCCGCCGTTCCCGTTGATACACTTGAGCTTCGACGTGCAGTTTCTTGTTTCCGCGGGCGAGGCTTCCGGCGATATGTATGCGGCCGGAGTGGTCGAGCACTTACGGCAGCGGCTGCCGGCCGCGCAGTTTTTCGGATGCGCAGGCGCGAAACTACAGGCCGAAGGCGTGGAGCCGGTCGTGGATGCGGCGGATTTGTCGGTAGTAGGTTTGGCCGAGGTGGTGCATCATCTGCCGCGGATTTATCGCGAATACCGGAAGCTGGTTGCGGCGGCGCGCGAGCGCAGACCGCGGGCGGCCTTACTAACAGATAATCCGGATTTTCACTTGCGGCTGGCGCGGCGTTTGAAGGAAACGGGAACGCCGGTGTTTTATTTGGTGGCTCCCCAGGCCTGGGCCTGGCGAGCCGGGCGCGCAAAGACGATGCGGGCCCTTGTCGATAAGCTTTTCTGTTTGTTTCCTTTTGAAGAAGCCTGGTTCCGGGAGCGAGGAGTAGACGCTACTTATATAGGTCATCCGCTGGCGGCGCGCGCCCGGGTACGGCAGTCGCGCGACGAGTTTTTGGATCGATATGGGCTACCGAAAGGCCGTCGCGTGCTGGTCCTGCTGCCGGGTAGCCGGCCGGGGGAAGCGCGGCGGCACCTCGGAACGGTGCTGGAGGCGGCGGCCGCGCTCCGGCGCAAGTTCGATCTGAGCGTGGTGCTGGCAACGCCGGGCGGGTTCCGGGAACGAGGGGTGCTCCAAACTTTTCGGGAACCCATTGAAGCGGAATCCATCCAAATAATAGAAAACGACACGTGGGATGCGATCGGCCACGCGGATCTGGCGTTGGCGGCAAGCGGCACGGTGACTATTGAAGCGGCCGTACTGGGCACGCCAATGGTGACCTACTATAAAGTCACTCCGCTGAGCTGGTACGCAGGACGGCGTCTGGTCAAAGTTCCCTTTTTATCCATGGTGAATTTAGTGGCCGGGCGCAAAATCGTGCCCGAGCTGATGCAGCGGGAAATGACGGCGGCACGGCTGGTCGAGGAAGCGAGTAAATTGCTCGCGGACGAAATGCGGGCCGATAGCATGCGTAAGGATCTGGCCGAAGTACGAACGGCGCTGACGCGAGGCGGCGACCCGCTCGAGCAGGTAGCGGCGGCCGTCGCAGGCCTTGTGGGGGGACAATAAAGAATCAGATGTGGCGCGGTTTTATTGGTAGGATTTTCGTCCTTAGCACGATTTTGATTGTCCTTCGGGGCGGCAGCGCCTGGGGACAGGCGGGGCGCGCGGCGCCCAAGATTGACATCCAGAAATACACGATCGAGGCGAACATCAATCCACGCACGCAATCGGTGGAAGCGACCGCGAAGATCGATTTCACGCCACTCGAGAACTCTGCCGATGCGACATTCGAGCTGAATAATGCACTGACAATTTCCAAAGCAGTGGACGCGCAGGGCGCGGCCGTGCAAACATCGCGCAATCCGGATGGGACCGTGCGGGCGATTTTTCCTACCGGCTTGCAAAAGAGCCAGCCGGCGCAGGTGGCGATCAGCTATGACGGCAAGCTGACCGGGAACGAAGATTCGCCGGTTCCGGGAATCCGATTCGCCGCCTTGCACCCGGATTTCGGATATCTGCTCTACCCGGCGCGCTGGTTCCCACTGAGTGGCTACACCACAAACCGGTTTGCTGCCGATTTGAAGATCACCGTCCCGGCAGGATATCGCGTGGTGGGAAGCGGCGATTTGAAAACCAGCCCGGCGGCGGGCGGGATGACCTATTCGTTCCATTCCGAAAAAGCGGGCTTTCCGGGGAGCATCGCGATTCTGCAAGGCGAGCCAACCAAAGTCAGCTCGCAGGGAATCGCGACAGACGTTTTCTTTCACGGCGACAAAGCGCTGCATGCGCAGGCGTACGGGGAAGAGACCGGCAAGATCATGACGTTCTTCACGGGTGAGTACGGGTTGGCGCCGCAAGCGAACCTGACACTGGTCGAGACGGAAGACGGCGCGGTGAACGGTTACTCGGCTCCGGGAATTATTTTTCTGGCTCCCAGTGCGATCACGAAAGAACCCAACTGGCGCGTGCTGGCGAACCAATTATCGCGACAGTGGTGGGGCATTCTGGTTTCGCCGCGAAGCCGTAATCAGTTATGGCTGGCGAATGGACCGGCGCGTTATTCCGAGTTGCTCTATACGGAGCACACCGCCGGGCCGGGCGCGATGGCGACGGATCTGCGAAACACCTATGTAGAAGCACTGACGCTGAAGGATCCGCCGGTACTGCAGGCGAGCCGTCTGGAGGATTATTCGCCTGAGTACTGGGCGCTCACGGCAGCGAAAGGCGCTGCGATTCTGAATATGCTGCGCAACCTGGTGGGCGACGCCAATTTCCGGAAAGGGCTGAAGGCGTTTCTCGATCAATACAGTTGGAAGCCGGTAACGAGCGACGATTTTCGCAAGGTGATGGAACAGGTATCGGGCCAGGAGCTGCGCTACTTCTTCATTCAGTGGCTGGAATCGAGCGGCTCGCCGCAATTCAAACTGGAATACACGGTGTTCCGGACGCCCAAGGGATTTCGCGTGGTCGGAAAGATCAACCAGGATTTGGATACATTTCGCATGCCGGTGGATTTGCGCATCGAGACGGAGGGCAATCCGGAAGACAAGCGCATTGAAGTGACCGGCACTTCTTCCGAATTCAGCGTGGACACGTTCGGCAAACCGCGAAAACTGACGCTCGATCCGAATCATGTGCTGCTGAGTTACGACAGAAGCACGGAAATTGCGGCGGCGATCCGGCGCGGCGAGCAGTTTGTCGAGATCAACGATTTTCCGGCGGCGCTGCGGGAATTTCAGAAGGCGCTCGAGGTAAACAAAACCAGCTCGCTGGCGCATTATCGGATCGGAGAACTGTTTTTCCGCCAGAATAATTACCAGTCGGCGGCAAACGAATTTCGAGCATCGATTAATGGGGACCTGGAGCCCAAGTGGACGGAGGTCTGGTCACATGTCAATCTGGGAAAGATTTTCGATGTGACCGGACAGCGGGACCGGGCGGTAAACGAATATAAGCAAGCGATTCGCACCCATGACAATACGGGCGGAGCGCAGGAAGAGGCGGCTAAATATTCGACCAAGCCTTATGAGCAGAAGAATTCCGAAATGGGACAGTAGGCCAATTGCCAAAGGCTGCGGAAAAAAGGCTCCGCAGGCCAAAGGGCCTGCGCCACAGGTTCGCAAACAATTGATTTGTAGTGTGCGCAGGCGCCTTCGGCTGCGTGTCCAAATTACGTGAGCCTTTTTCCCGCGGCCTCTGCCAATAAGGGTGGGCAGGGGCGGCAATCTGCCCCATCTGCCGATGAGGATAGTAGGAGTAAATCCTAGGCTGAAGGAATCCGCGCAAAAGGCACTAGTACTGTGAGTGTTTGCGGGTGCGGTTTCAATGTTAACCTGAGAATACCCGGAAAGGGGAGATTTTGGACGATAGACTGAAGGATCTGATGCAGGAGTTGGGGAACGCTATCAACGAATCTCTTTCCGACTCAGATCGCATTGCGGGCGCGATTGGCGAGATCAAACGCGCCGGGTTCGACGTCTTTCTGGTGCTGGAAGCAACGATTGGATTCAATAAACGCGAAGAAAGCGACGATGAGTCCGATGGGGAGGGATTCGACGAATCCGAGTCTCCGATGCAATTCGAATCAGCCGGCAAGATCCGGCTCACTTCGCAAGACCAGAAATTTCTTCGTGCTTTGAAGATTTCCGTCGAGGAAGACCAGAAGTAGGAATCCCGCTCGCTTACGCGCGCGGCTCGGTCAGTTCCCGATACACAGCATAGGTGGCCGTAACGGCGTTACTCCAGGTGTAGGTCTGGGCGCGCGCCATGCCACGCCTGGCGAGTTGCTCGCGCAGGTCCTCATTTTGTACGAGCCGCAAGAGAGCTGCTGCAATTTCCATGGGGTCTTCCGGAGAAACCAGTAGCGCCGCATCGCCCGCTACTTCGGGCAAGGCGGAGGAGTTTGATGTCACCACCGGAAGGCCATGCGCCATGGCTTCGAGCACAGGGATGCCGAAACCTTCATCGAGCGAGGGAAAAGCAAAGATCGAGGCTCGTGCGTACAGTTGCTCGAGGGCGGGCGTAGCAAGATAGCCGGTGATTTGAACGCGCGGGTGAGCGCGGGCTCGTTCGAGGATCGCTTCCGCTCCGTAGCCCGATGGAGCGCCGGCCAGCACAAGGCGCCAATCTTCAGGTAGCGTCTCAAACGCTTCGATGAGCCGAAGCAGATTTTTGCGCTTCTGCAGGACACCCACAAATAAAACGATTTTTTCGCGCTGGCCATGCGATGGCGACACTGGATGAACGCCATGCGGCACCACGCGAATACGCGCCGGCTCGACACCAAGATGCCCGCTCACCTGGCGCGCAGTGAAGCTCGACACGGCAATGACGAGATCGGCGCGCCGAGCAGCCTCACGCGCTTGCTGGGCGAAGCGAGCGCGAAACTCGGGCGAGGAATATTCGCTAGTGAGCACAAACAGGTCATGGAAGGTACAGACCACATTTTGGGCGAGACGGCGGTCGAGGCGCTGATTCAACGCATGGAATACGTCAGCGCGGAATGTCGCGAGCGAAGAGAGTAGCAGGCGCCGCCCTACGTTCGGATATCGGCGGCGAGGAGCGCTCACATATTTTCGGGGCCGATAGCAATGCAGAAATTCGTCGTGCGGATGGGCGGCGGCCAATCCATCGAGAATCTCGGTGGAGTAGAGGCCGATGCCGGAAGGGCGCGGGTCCACGCTATAGGAAGCGTCGAGTGCAATGCGCACGCTCCCAATCTTACAGGCCGTATTCCTTCAACTTGCGGTAGAGAGTGGTTCTTCCGATACCGAGCAATTCGGCGGCGAAGGTGCGGTCGCCTTTGGTGACTTCGAGCGCGTGGAAAATGGCGCGCCGTTCCAATTCGGCGAGCGGCGTCACCCCAGCAGGCTGGGCACCACCGGGCGCGGCGGACAAATTGCTTATATCGTGGCTCTCGATTCGCATTTCCGAGTCCCGATTGATCACGCTCGAAGGCAGATCGGCGCGCGCGAGCCAGGGACCGGAATTCATCGCGACCATCTGCTGGATGCTGTGCTCCAGCTCGCGAACGTTGCCGGGCCAATCGTAGGCAACCAGCATATTCATCACTTCATCGGACACGCGGTGATCGTTGCCATAGCGCGCAAGAAAATGCGTAATCAAGGCCGGTATATCTTCGCGGCGCTCGCGCAGCGGCGGAAGCCGCAGCTTCATCACGTTCAGGCGATAGTAGAGATCCTGGCGGAAGCGCTTCTCTTCTACTTCCCGCAAGAGGTCGCGATTGGTGGCGGCGATCACACGGAAATTGGAGCTGCGCTGGGCAAGCCCTCCGACCGGCCGGAATTCCTTCTCCTGCAACACGCGCAATAACTTTACCTGCAGATCGAGCGGCAGCTCGCCAATCTCATCAAAAAACGCGGTGCCGCCGTTGGCAGCATCCAGCAATCCGAGTTTCTGTATGTGGGCTCCGGTGAAAGCGCCTTTGGCGTAGCCGAATATTTCGCTCTCCATCAGCGGGCCCACCAGCGAGGAGCAATCCACGACAACGAATGGGCCGCGCCCTTCGAGATTGTGAATGGCGCGGGCGACCACTTCCTTGCCGGTGCCGGTTTCACCGAGAATAAGCACCGGGAAACGCGACTTCGCCATGCGCACAATGCGCTTAGACACGTCTCGCATGGCTAGGGAATTTCCTACCAGGGTGCTGAGCGGGGACGAATCGAGAGCTATCTGAGGCTTCACTGCCATCGATATAGTGCCGGAGGGGTAGTGAAGTTCTCGGGATGTAAGGCCGGCACCCTTAAGGTCGGGACTCGGTCTCGTCGGGAGCGGCTGGGTCGAGGCGGACGACAAAAACTGTCTTGTTCTCCACGCTCAACACTTTGGCCAGTTCCTGCGCGGATTCCATGGAGGATTCGCGGCCGACGATCACGCGCCACATGTCCACGGATCCTTGCTTAAGGGCGATTCGGGCGTCGGCGAAGCGCTGCGCGTAAAGCAGGCGGGCATGCTCGGCGTTCTCGCGGACGGTGAAGGCCCCTACCTGTACGCCGTAAAAATCGTTGGAAGGAACATTGGCCGGGGCTCCGATCACCTCCAGGCGCACACGGGCCACGCCGGGGCCGAGCAGATCGATCTGACGCGCGGCGGCTTTGGAGAGATCGATGATGCGGCCCGAGATGAAGGGGCCGCGATCGATGACGCGAACCTTCACGCTTTTGTTGTTGGTGAGATTGGTCACGAGCAGCCAGGTATTGAAAGGCAGCACGCGATGCGCCGCCACCAGCGTTTCCATATCGTAGATCTCGCCATCGGCCGCATGACGGCCGTGATAAGGAATTCCGTACCAGCTCGCCAACCCCTCCTCGCTATAGCCGAGAGGTACGGCGAGTGGAGTGCGCGCGGGTTGAGGCGCGGAGGGAACGTGGGCGATTCGCTTGTGATGCTTGTGGCAGGCGGAGGTTGCTAGGAACGACAGAACGGCGAACAGCGCAGCGGCTTTCGATCGGCTGATTTTCATCGCTTGCTCATTTCAGTCTAAATAAGAAGGACGCCGCCGACGGGCGGAAAGGCGCCGCGAGAGGGTTGAGAGGCGTAAAACAAAATCTCAATGGCACGTTTTACCCGGTTTTGAGAGAGCAAGCGGAGGGCCAAGAGGGGGGTCATTCATTTTTTTCTTGACTTCTCTTGCGAACAATCTTATATATGAATCACACTGCGATCTGTATTGGATTGCAAATTTACGTTAGGGAGAATCGCTCGATGAAGAACGCAACTAAGAAGGCTGCGAAGAAGGCTTCGAAAAAGGCCCCAGCCAAGAAAAAGAAGTAAACCAGTCGCCCGCGATAGCGGGTTGCTAAAAAATCTCGCCTCCGGAAGCTTTCCGGAGGCGATTTTTATTTTTGGGAGGAACAAGGAAAGGCGTCGGCGTTGGCCCGGCGCCTTTTTCTATTCGCACTCCGGTCCATTCAGGGAAGCGTATACCGCAGGTTAAGAAAAACCATATTCGTGTGGGCGGATTTCGGCCCTCCAGCCGGCGCCTGCCACGGGTTGCGGAAGAGATACGAATATTGCATGTTCAGTCCGAGCGCGCCGTAGTTGGGATTTTTCCAGAACGTCGGGGCATAGCCGAAGGAAAGTTCCTGGATCGATCGGTTATCGCTGAGAGGAGAACCGGGAAAACCATAGCCGACGAAAGCCCCGTTGGTATCGAGCGCTACATTCTTTTGGAAATACGCGCCGCTGTAGTAGGCATAAGCCAGGCTGTTCTTCGAAGGATTGATTTCCAAGCCTCCGGAAGCGGCATAAGAATGCACCGGCGAAACGCTGCCATCGGCCCGGACGATGAGATCGGGACCCGTACCGCCGATATAGCGGCCTCCGCCGGCCCCGAAGAACGTATTGGCGATCAGACGGACATTTTGGGTAAGCCCGAAGTTCGCATTGACTTCACCGGAAACCGCGGTGGTTGAATGCGCCGTAAACACAGCCGGAGTCCCGGCGCCAGTTGCAATCTTGAAGGTGCGGACCAGAACGCCCGCTTCGAGGTGGGATCTGCCTTGGTCGAGAGCGACCTTCCCGATGATGTCGGGATGAAGATTCGGCACGGTGTAGTTGGAAGCGCCGTTGTTCAACTGAGTGCCGGTAAGGCTCGTGAACGCCGCCGGCAGCACGATCCCGTTGCCGATAAATTGCTGCGGATTTTCCAATGAGAGTCCAGCGGTCCAATGTTCGTTCGGATGGACGATTACACGGAACTGCGACTGACGCGACCAAATTAGGGAGGAGAGATAGTTCAGATCCACCACTTGGGAATAGAAGATATCGGAGGGGAGTGGCGACAAGGATTTTTTCCCCGGCGTGAACATCGACCAATCCTGCCCTCCCATCACTTCCCATTTGCCTTTCTGGATATCGACGAACACGTTCCGCATGCGGACAGTGTCCGAATTGCTCGTCTGGAAAACGTTTACGGGCTGGTTGCCATAGAAATCCATTTCGAAATAGCCCAGCACCTTAGCACCTTTGACTGCGGAATCGACGCGGAACCCGATGCGCGAATTGGCGGTGCTTAAATTCAGCTCAGACAAGTGGCTGCCTACCGAGTTGTTGTACGGAAAGCCGGCGAAGCCCGTCCCCAATCCGGAGCCGACGTTGGTCGAACGCGAATACAGAATAAAGTCCATGAACCCAAACGGAGTAAACGTGCTGTCCCCGATGCTGATGGAAAGCGGCGAAGACTTCGATTCGGGAGCCTGCAGAGCGCGTGGAAGGTTCACAATGTCGCGCTTCGAGCGAACCGCAGCCGGCGCAAGCTTTACCGGTGCGGAAGCGGCTGCAGTAACGACCGGCGTGGCGGAAGCCGGCGCGGCTGCAATCGCTTGCTCGAGCAGTTTCTGCTGTTCATTCACGGCTTGCTGCAAGCGCTGAATTTGTTCCTGTTGGGCAGCGATTTTCGCGCGCAGTTCCTGAAGGTCCGGCAGGTCGGCCGCCACGGCGCGGATCGCGAAGCAGAGCAGAGCAATCGCGCCAAAGGGAATTTGTCTGGTCATAGGCGGCGACTATCGTAGCGAAATACTGTTACGAATCGATTAACTCTCCATCAGCCGCTAAAATAAGAAAGACTTCTCAATGCCCGAGCGCCCTTTCGTTCACCTTCACTGCCATACCGACTATTCGCTATTGGACGGCGCGTGCGATGTAGAGAAGCTAATCGCGCGTGTGAAGGAACAGCAGATGCCGGCGGTGGCGATGACCGACCATGGCAACCTTTTCGGTGCAGTCGAGTTCTACAAGGAAGCGACCAGCCAGGGTGTCCACCCCGTCATTGGGTGCGAAGTGTACGTTTCGCAGCAAGGCCACAAGACGAAATCGGATTCGGATCGCTACAATCACCTGGTTTTGTTATGCGAGACGCAGGAAGGCTATAAAAACCTGATCAACCTGGTTTCCACCGGGTACCTGGACGGTTTTTACTATAAGCCGCGCATCGATAAAGATCTACTGGCTAGGCACGCGAAGGGGCTGATTGGGATGTCGGCCTGCTTGCGCGGCGATATCAACGAAGCGCTGCTGGCCGATCGCTATGAAGAAGGGCGGCGGCTGGCCAACGAATACACGGACCTGTTCGGCAATGGCAATTTTTTCCTGGAGCTGCAGGATCACGGGCTCGATCCGGACAAGATCGTGATGCCGGCCACCCACCGGCTCTCGCAAGAGACCGGCATTCCGCTGGTGGTGACCAACGACTCGCACTATCTTTCGAACGACGATGTGCGGGCGCACGAAATTTTGCTGTGCATCCAAACCGGCAAAACCATGTCGGACCCCAACCGGATGCGCTTCAGCACGCCCGAGTTCTTCGTAAAATCGCGCGCGGAGATGCTGAAGCTGTTCGGCGAAGTGGAAGAGGCGATGGACCGGACCTGGGACATCGCCCAGCGCTGCCACGTAAAGCTCGAAAAGGTGAAAGACCCGTTCCCGCGCTTCGAGGTGCCGGAGAATCACACAACGGACAGCTTTTTCGAATATGTGGCGCGGGAAGGATTCGAAAAGCGCCGTCCGCGGCTCGAGGCGCTCGCCGCGCAAGGCCGGTTGAAGCACGATCTGAGCGAGTATCTGGAGCGGCTGGAACGGGAAATCCGGATGATCCACCAGATGCAGTTCTCTGGTTATTTTCTGATCGTCTGGGACTTCATCCGGTTCGCGAAGCAGCGCGGCATTCCGGTAGGTCCGGGACGCGGATCGGCAGCCGGCAGTCTGGTTAGCTATGCGATGGAGATCACCGACATCGATCCGCTCGAATACGGCTTGCTGTTCGAGCGTTTTTTGAATCCGGAGCGGATCAGCATGCCGGATATCGACATCGATTTCTGTACGCATGGCCGTGGCGACGTAATCCAGT
>JAICIH010000063.1 GCA_025924475.1 Bryobacteraceae bacterium | reverse complement strand
GGCAGACCGACTAGAAACGCGGTGGTGAGGACGGCCCATTGCGCGCGATTGGGGCCGGCTTTGGCGAGCAGCCAATCCGCAAGAACCCGGCCGCCGCCCGAGTACTGCAGAAAGCGCCCGATCATCGCGCCGAGCCCAACGACTACGGCGATGAAGCTGAGCGCGTCGCCTACGCCGTGTTGCATGGATGTGAGAACTTTCAGCGGCGGAAGTCCGGCGGCAAGCCCCAGCCCCATGCTTACGAGAAAAAGCGCGAGGAATGCATGGAGACGGGCGAAGAGAATTAAAAACAGGAGAACGGCGATTGCGGCTGCCGTGATGAGGATGAAGTATGAGCCCTGGTGCAATGGTGAGTATATAAAACTTGCTGGCCGCAACTTTTCAGCGCATGGCTCAGAAGGCGGTTGACCGCGAGCACGAAAAGCGAGTACCTTGGCTCATGCGCCGCCGCCACTTTTTCACTGCTGCCGCGGGCATTGCCAGCGCGTTTCGTGGTGATGCCTTGCTCCGTGCCAGAACCGCCATAGATGCCGCTGCAGGCCGGCCCGCCGACAGCGTAGCCCGGGATGAAGATTTCTGGTTTCAGGTGCGGCATGCCTTCACGGTCGACCGCAATATGGTCAATCTGAACAACGGCGGAGTGTCGCCCGCGCCGAAAATCGTGATGGACACCGAGATTCGGTATCTGGAGGTGGAGAATCTCAGCCCGTCGTACTACATGTGGCACATTCTCGATCCGGGAATCGAAACGGTGCGGCGAAGGCTGGCGCGCTCCTTCGGCTGTGATCCGGAGGAAATCGCGATTACCAGAAATGCGAGCGAATCGTTGGAGATTGTGCAGCTTGGTTTGACCCTGAAAGCGGGCGACGAAGTGCTGACCACCAATCAGGATTATCCGCGCATGATCACAACCTGGCAGCAGCGCGAGCGCAGGGACGGCATTGTCCTGAAACAGATTACGTTTCCTGTACCGCCGCCGAGCCTCGACTATCTGGCGAAACGCATCGAGGAAAATATTACGCCCCGCACCAAGGTGATTCACATCTGCCATATCACGAATCGGACCGGACAGATTTTTCCGGTGAAGCGGATTTGCCAAATGGCGCGGGCGCGCGGGATTGAAGTAGTCGTCGATGGCGCGCACGCTTTCGGACAGTTTCCGTTCGAGCAGAGGGACCTGGATTGCGATTATTACGGGACCTCGTTGCACAAATGGATTCTGGCGCCGATCGGAACCGGCATGCTGTATGTGCGGAAGAACAAGATTGCCAATATCTGGCCGATGATGGGAGCGCCGGATACGATGCGCGAAAACATTCGCAAGTTCGAAGAGATCGGCACGCATCCGGCTTCGCAGCGCAATGCGATCACCGAGGCCTTGAACTTCAGCGAGAGCATCGGACTCGAGAGAAAAGCGGAACGGCTGCGCTATTTACGGCGGCGCTGGTCGGACCGGCTCCGGCAGCTTCCCGGAGTGAAGATCCTGAACAGTGACGATCCGGAGCAATCGTGCGGTATCGGATTCGTGAGCGTGGACGGAATTTCCGCGCCGAAACTGGCGTCTCACATATGGCAGAAATACCGGATCTGGACCACCGCCGTGGTGACGCCAAGCGAATACGAAGGTTTGCGAATCACTCCGAACGTGTACACCACGCTCGAAGAGATCGACACATTCACGGATGTGATGACCAGGATCATCCAGCGTGGCTCGCTGGTCTAAAGCGCGTTCTCATTTGAAATCGACAATCGCGCTGCGGGCCCGTTCGAAACATTCCGCCGTAATGTGGACGGCGCCTCGAAACGGAAGATTGATATCGGCGACGGCAGTAAGAACCGAGGAGATCATCAAAGCCAGCATCGTGACCTGAATCAAGTGCAATTTGAAGTCGGCCGTTCCAAAAAGGCAGGCGGAAATAATGGTGATCGTTGCCCCAAGGACCAACACCAACCATAGGATGCCGGGTAGATAAGAGTTCGCCTGTAATTGCCGGGAGCGACGATACTCGGTCATCCTGGCCAATTCGCCGAAGGTATGGTCCAGGCTGGTTTGTTCGAGCGATGTATGAGTCTGGCTGTCTGTGACTGCCATCCAGAGCTGCTGAATGATTACATGAGACACAGGGCTCACTCGGCCCTGCTGCATGGCGGGCCATTCCTCCGATAGCATGACATCCACATATTGCAGGGCCAGGCGGCGAATCTGCTGGTGCGAGGAAGGCGCTAATCCCCGCGACGACCGGACCACGTTGACTAAGCAGTTGGCCTCGGCTTCGGCAATGTTTTCCGCGTTTTCAAAATTCGACCAGACCGCGAACAGCATGAATCCGACGATTACCGCGTAAGTGCTGCCGATGACGCTGACGTGCCAGCCGATCACGTCATTGTGTATACGGCGCAGTTCGCTGCTCCAGAAAGATCGAAGTGCGAAGAGCAGGGCAATGGCGCCGGCAACAGTGGCCAGAATTACAACGGCGCTTCCAAAGATACTCAGCACTCTGGTCTAGAGTACTTGGTCGGGACGGTGCGCTCAACGGATTGGGCGTGCGGCCGCGCTCAAGCGCTGGCGGTCGCGTTCGATATAGCGGAGTAAATTCGCGGTCTGTTCCTCATCCTGGCTATTGCGCAGCGCATGCGCTGCCTTTTCGGCGTATTCGAATGCTCGTTCGGGTTGATGGAGCTGGGCATAACAATACGCCAAGGTGTAAGAAACGACGTAGGCGTGTTCCGGGTGCTCGTTGCCGCTTTGGGCGGCGGCAGTGAGGGCGGCGGCAGCCAGCTCGAATTTCTTGGCTCTGGCGGCCACTAATCCGAGTTCGAGGCGCGCTTGGTAATAGCCTGGATTGATTTCGAGCGCACGATTGAGCAGAGCGATGACGCGGTCCGGCGGCGCGCCGGCGGAGGCGTCCAAATGTGCGAGATAGAAAATCACGTCAGGAGCGGTCGAGTGCCGGTCGACGGCTTTTTGAAAATGGAGGCGCGCCTCCTCGGTGCGGTTGTGACGTAGAGCCAGGTAACCGAGCGACTCTTCGGCTTCGGGGCTGTCGGGATACCGGCCGGAGAAGGAGTTCAGCGCGGCGGCGCCCGCGGCTTCCGCTGTCGGGTTAAAAGCTGCCAGATCGGCGAGGGCAAGATCGGCTTGTTCGCGCGGGGCGGCGATCGGCCGCGGCTCTACTTCGGCGGCCGCCAGATCGAGATCGAATACGTGAGTCGGCAACTGGCGCCGTGATATGTAGGCGCGCAAATCCGCCATCACTTGATCCGGGCCCTTGCCATAGATCTTCGCCAGACTTTCGCGAGCGCTTACCCCCGAGGAAATCAATTCCACAAATTTGGGAAAGGCGGCGGCATAGTCCTGGCTCAAAGCAAGCATGTGAGTAAGCGCCCAGCTTTCGGCATAGAAGAGCAGCATCTTCTGCGATTGGCTGTAATACTGCGAATCGCGGCCCACATCAAGCAGCGTTCCGAGGTCGATCCACGATTCCTTTTCGAGCGTGTACACGCGGCCGAACGGAGCGCGTCCTAGTACGACGTGTCCCTGCGATCCGGTAACAGAGGAGTACAGATCCGCCAAACCTTCGTTCAACCAGAGGGGTAGGGTGAGCCCCGAATGCTCAAAAACGAAGTGGGTGTATTCATGCACTCCGATCTGGTGGTGCTCGGGCGCGAGGTCCCGCATTACGATATAGTCGGCGCGGCGTGTCCGCTGATAATAGCCGCACGCTCCCGGATTGATTCCGTAAGCGCGGTATTCCTGCTCCGAGCGAAAGGCGACGATTTGCACGACGGAACTCGGCACGCTGTGGAAAATGCCAGATTTTTCAAAGAAATAGCGAGCGCTTTCGAAAGTTTGCAAGGCTGCCGCGGCGGTCTTTGGGTCGCTCGTGGTGTAGAGCCTGAAATGCGGTGTCGCCAGTCCGATCCATTCGTCGGCCGCAGGGGCCAGCCCGGCGGTCGCCAAGAGTAGAGCGAAGGGAAGGGCTCGGCGGCACGGATTCGTGGGCACATAGATTTATCGCTACAATCCTTGCCACATTTCGTGAAAAATAGACTGTGGAAAATACTGTTCTAGTACCGCTTAGTCGTTGTATACTTGGCATTCAACTTTAGTTCTAGGAAGGCTACGAGTCAGTCCATTGTTCCCTTTTCGAAGGTGGCAAGTTGGGGCCTGCATAGTTTTTGCCGCCCTGGCATGTAGCGTGGGGTCTCGCATGAGCCGCAGTTTGCCGCAACTGCGTCTCCATTCGATTCGGTCGATCGATAACAATTCGGAGGCAAGGACTCCGCGCAAGGTGTACCGCTATTCGGTGGTACCGGGAGGCGTGTATACAACTGCGGAATTCGAGCAGGCGCGGCGCTCGGATCCGGTAGTCGCCGCGCATTATGCGGTATTCGGACCGAAAGTATCGGTCACGAAGTTGACGCGGGACATGTATGTTTACGTCTCGTATCGCAAAGCGAATCACGTCTACTGGAGCACGAAGAAGCATAAGGTGTGCGCAGGAGAAGGCATTGTGACCGATGGCGCGAACATGGCGCGGAGCCGCTGCGGCAATCGGCTTTCGTTTGTTCCGTATCAGCCTTCGCTCGACGTCCAGGAGCCGCACGAGAGAGATTTGGATACGGAAGAGCCGCTGATTGCGAAACTTCCGGAGGGGCCGTTACTGTCACCTGGTTTTCCGGGAGCGACGATTCCGGAACAATATCCCGATGGGCCAGGAGGGGCGGCGCCTGTGGCTTCACCTTACACGACACCGGCCAGATCGGGTGCAGCAACTCCATTCACGCCCGCGAACTTTTTAGGTCCTATGGCGCCGATGGCGCTCGGTGGACCTTTTTTTGCGCCTTTTGTACCGCTTGTACCGCCGCCCGACAATGGCGGAAACACTCCTCCGGGTAATATTGTGCCTCCGCCAGGCGGCGGAGTCACTCCGGTCCCGGAGCCGCAGAACGCGCTCTTATTTTTGCTCGCGGCGGCTGGCTTATTGTTGATGCGGCCCAAAAAGCTGCGGAGCGGCAATCAAAATTAAATCGCCGGGATCGCGGTGCGGCCCCACTACGCTTTCTTCTTTTTCGATAACTTCCGGGCGATGTCGGGCCAGAACTCGTAAAAAAAGGTGCCGATTGCGCCTTCCGCCGACACCGTCAGCGCGCGCTCTACGGTTAGCGTGGCGCCGCGATCCGCCTTCGGATAGTACAGATTCGCAATCCCACCCGCCGCTAAGTTCCCCAATAAATTCGAGTAGTTCGGCTGCCAATGCCCCTCGTCGTTCTTCGTGCGCACAGTCGAAAGCGCCGAATAGAGGAGCCGGCCCTTGAAGCTTCCGAGCCCTTTACGAAAATAGCGCGGGTCCTGATGCAGCAATCCGGGCAGGATTCCGTTGCCAATCATCGTCCCGTCGAAACTGTCGGCATAGGAGGCACCGAAGCGTTTGGCATAGCCCGGCATGCCCTGGCCATAGCCCGCATGGCCGTCACTCGCCTGGCTCAAGCCCGCATCGATTCCCGCCGTAACGAACGCGAACGGGTCCGTCGCACTTTTGAAAGCGAGTTGCATCTTCTGCTTGCGCGACAGGCGCGCCGCATCCGCGTCGTTCGCTGTGTTGAATTCCGGAATGAAGCCCAAAATCCGCTGCTTCTCTTCACGCTGGAGCTGTTCGGCGGCCTTGGAATTCGTTTGTGCCGCCGCACTCGCTACAAAAAGACTCAGAAGGAGGAAACTTCCGATGCGGCTATTGCGCCGAATGTGATTTTCGCGCGGCCCGCCGCTGCTGTTCGGCGCGATGATCGCGTTCTTCCTGCTCACGGGCACGCTGCTCCCGGTCTTTAAGAAGTTGTTCATATACGGGAACCTGCTGCGCGGTCAGCATGGCTTTCACCAGCGCGATGTGCTCTTTCCTGACACTAAGCATCGCCGGCCGGTACGAATCCCGGACAGCCTTGTACTTGTCCTTCGTGTCGTCCATGATCACCTCGAGCCGGTTCACCTGCGACTTCGTCAAATTCAGCTTCGATTCCATCTCCGTCACATAACGATGGCGGTTGGTTTCCGACGTCTTAGCACTCACCTCCGTCATCATGTAATAGCGGTTCGCCAGGACGCCTACTGCCACTCCGCCGAAAAACAGCAGCGCGGCCAGCGCTACGCCGGTCCATTGCTCGCGTTTCATTGCTCGGAACTTCGTATCGCCTCCGTGAAATCCGTCTGCTCGGCAGTATGCTCCGACATGAGCACATCCGTATAGCTCGGCAGGAAGGCCAGCGCCTGCGATGCCGAATACACATTCAGCAGCACCAGCAACAGGCACAATGCCGCACAGGCCGTCATCGCCGCCTGTGCCAGCTTCTGAAATACGAACCAGAAGCTGCGCCGCGCCTCGATCTTCATCCACACTCGCGGCATGAAGTTCGGCCCCGGATCCACCTCGGGACAAGCCACCCGATATCTCTGAAACAGCGCATCCAATCGGGAATCGTCGTCTACCATGCTTTCCTCTTGATAAGAAGAGCCTCTTATATTTTCCCATCCGCGGCCGCAGCTTTGTAGGCTTTCAGCACTCGCTGCCGCGCCCGGAATAACCTTACTTTCAGCGCGTTTTCATTCACGCTGTATATCGCTTCCAGCTCCTTCAAAGACAAACCCTCCACTTCCTTCAACATCAGGAGCAGTCTGTCCTGGTCCGATACCTGCCGGAACAACGCATTCACAAAATCCCGTACCTTGCTCTTCTGCTTTTTATCGTCTTCCTGCCGGCTCCCGGCCAGCGAGTCCGCGCGCATCACCTGTTGCTCGCTCAGGTCCGCCATGCGCGCTTCTCCACGCCGCTTTGCACGCCGCAAATAATCGTACGAGGCGTTCACGGTAAGCCGGTACAGCCATGGCTCGAATACCTCCGGAGTACGAAGTTGGTCCAATGAGTAATATAGGCGTACAAACACCTCCTGCGCCACATCTTCGACATCTTCCGGACGCCCAATCAGTCGCGATATCGTACCCAAAATGCGTTTCCGGTAAGCCAGAACGATCTCATTAAACGCCCCGGAATCACCGGATTGCGCCCGTTCAATCAATTCCCGCTCGACCAGCATACCCGGCTTGCCGCCAGATACGCTACGCGTTTGATCGTCAAGGCGCTCCGACAACTTGTTAGGTTACAAGGCTTTGACCAAAAGTCCAAGTCGCCGCCCGGGTTAACGGCGTTTAATCCGCAGCATTTGCCTTACACTTGAGTTCTAACGTTCCGTGCGTGTAAATCCCTGGCTGATCGCCGTTTCTGTAATGTTGGCCACGTTCATGGAGGTCCTCGACACCTCCATTGCCGCTGTCGCCCTTCCTTATATTGCCGGGAGCGTCTCGGCTACCAATGACGAAGCCACCTGGGTCCTGACCAGTTATCTGGTCGCCAATGCGATCGTGCTTCCGGCGAGCACCTGGTTCGCGTTGCGCTTCGGACGAAAACGTTTTCTGATCGCCTGCATTCTGATCTTCACGGCATCTTCTTTTGTGTGCGGCGCGGCGCCTTCGTTGGGAATTCTACTGATAGCTCGCGCGGTACAAGGCGCCGGCGGCGGCGCGCTGCAGCCGCTCTCCCAAGCCATTCTTCTAGAAAGCTTTCCGCCCAAAAAGCGCGGCCTCGCCATGGCTGTATTTGCACTCGGCGTCGTCGTGGCCCCGGTCCTTGGGCCAACTCTCGGCGGTTGGCTGACCGAATCCTATTCCTGGCGCTGGGCGTTCTACATCAATATCCCGGTTGGCATTTTGGCCACTTTTATGATCTTGCGCAATGTGGACGATCCGGATTACATCACCAACGCCGATCCGGGGCCGATCGATTCCTGGGGGCTTGGACTGCTGGCCATCTGGCTCGGCTGCCTGCAGATCATCCTCGATAAAGGCCAGGAAGATGATTGGTTCAGCGCCACCTGGATTCGCTGGGCCGCCTTAATCGCCGTTGTCACTCTGGTGATGTTTTTGGTGCGCCAACTCCGAATTAAAAAGCCGCTGGTCGATCTCTGTGTCTTCACTAACCGTAACTTTGCGATCGGCTGCATGTTGATCACACTGTTCGGCGCGGCGATTTACGGCCTAGTAACGCTGCTGCCGCTCTTCTACCAGGAACTCATGGGCTATACCGCGCTGAACGCCGGCATTGTGGTCAGCCCACGCGGTTTCGGCGCAATTATCGCGATGCCCATCATCGGAGTACTTACCGCACGCATTGACAACCGCTGGTTGATCGGCCTGGGCTTTTTCCTGTTCGCCGCCTGCAGTCTCGCGTTCGGAACCATCACTCTGGCTATCGGCCCATGGTCGTACATCTGGCCGATCATTATCAGCGGCTTCGCCTCAGGCATGGTGTTCGTGCCGCTCTCGACGACCACCATGGGCACGCTGGCCAACGAACAAATCGGCAATGCGAGCGGACTTTACAACCTGCTGCGCAACGTGGGTGGAAGCATTGGCATTTCGGTGGTTAATACGATCGTGGCGCGGCACGAGCAGCTCCATCGCAATGAGCTCATCCACTCGCTCACTCCTTCGAATCCGGTGCTGCAACACCGGCTTTCCGAACTCGGCCAATTCGTCACTAACCCGAAAACCGCCTACGCAATTATCGATCGCACACTCAATTCGCAGGCCCGTCTATGGGCCTATGTGGACGATTTCCGCTACATGGCGCTGCTCTGCTTTGCCTGTCTGCCGCTTGTCTGGCTGCTGAAGCAAGCAAAAGCACGCCCGGGCATGATGCACGCCGATTAGACGCGCCACTCACAACGGAAAATTATAAACGTAGAAGTCTGTTTGGCGCTTCCATCCGGTACCCTCATACAGAGCCTGCGCCGCTTCATTCGTAACCTCGGTCGAAAGCGTCAACCGGACGGCACCAATTGCGCGGCCGAACTCAGCCGCGGCGGCGAGTAGTTGAGAACCATGGCCTCTCCTGCGCACTTCCGATAGCACAAACAAATCGTTCAAAATCAGGATGCGAGCCGCAGATGCTGAGGAGAAACTAGGGAACAATTGCGCGAACCCAACCGCCGTGCTATCTCCACGGGTGGCCAGAAAAATGATGGATTGATTATGCTCGAACCGGTCCCGCAGAAAGCGCCGCGCCAGAGCCAAATCGGACGGCTTGCGGTAGAACTGCCGATACAGATCGAATAGCGGCGCAATGCGATCCAAATCAAAAATCGTAGCTTGCCGCACCGCAATGCTTTCGTCGTCCATGGGTTTTCGATCCTTAGTCTACTCAGCGTTCATTACAAAATAGAAAAGATGACCGCTTCTCACCGCACCGAATCCGACAGCATGGGTACGATCGACGTGCGTTCGGACAAAT
The DNA here is from genome assembly GCA_025924475.1 of Bryobacteraceae bacterium. Lineage (GTDB taxonomy): Bacteria > Acidobacteriota > Terriglobia > Bryobacterales > Bryobacteraceae > Bog-105. The sequence goes on along the minus strand of JAICIH010000063.1, from coordinate 11,346 downwards.
ATTGGGGCGCGCAAACCGAACGCTCGCTGCATCACTTCGACATCGGCGAAGACAGAATGCCGCCCGAGATGATCCGCGCTTTCGGCATTTTAAAAAAAGCCGCCGCTCTCGTGAATTACGATTTGGGTAAGCTTCCCGAGGACAAAATGCGTCTGATCGTTCAGGCCGCCGATGAAGTGATATCCGGCAAGCTCAACGATCACTTCCCCTTGCGCATCTGGCAAACCGGCAGCGGTACCCAAACCAATATGAACGCGAACGAAGTGATCTCGAATCGTGCCATTGAACTCGCCGGCGGTGTGCTCGGCAGCAAGAAACCGATCCATCCTAACGATCACGTCAATCTTTCGCAATCCTCGAACGACACCTTTCCCACCGCGATGAACGTCGCCGCCACCTGGGAACTGGAACACAAACTGCTTCCTGCCGTGACGAATCTGCGCAATACGCTCGATGCCAAAGCGAAAGCCTTCCAGGATGTCGTGAAGATCGGGCGTACGCACCTGCAGGACGCGACCCCGCTTACCGTCGGACAGGAATTCTCCGGCTGGGTCTCACTGCTCGATCGCGACCTCGATCGGCTGCGTATTGCCTTAGACGGCCTTTTCGATCTCGCCATAGGCGGCACTGCGGTCGGTACCGGGCTGAATGCGCCGCCCGAATTCGCCGAAGCGGTGGCCGCGAAAATTGCCTCGCTCACCGGTCAACCTTTCCGCTCCCACCCGAACAAGTTTGCGGCCCTCTCCGCACATGACGAACTGGTTTTCGCCAGCGGAGCCCTGAAAACCCTCGCCGCATCGCTCATGAAAATTGCAAACGATGTGCGCTGGCTGGCCTCCGGCCCGCGCTGCGGCTTTGGCGAGCTGATCATTCCGGAAAACGAGCCCGGCTCCTCCATCATGCCGGGGAAGGTCAACCCCACTCAGTGCGAATCGCTGACCATGGTTGCCGTGCAGGTCATGGGCAATGACGCCGCCATCGCTTTTGCCGGCTCTCAAGGCAACTTCGAATTAAACGTCTTCAAGCCGGTCATCATCTACAACTTTCTGCATTCTGTGAGGCTTTTGTCAGGAGCTTGCCGCAGTTTTCGAGAGCACTGCGCCTCGGGAATCGATTTGAACCGCGAGCAGATTGCGCGCTACGTTCAAAATTCATTGATGCTGGTGACCGCTCTAAGTCCCGTCTTAGGCTACGATAAGGCTGCGGAAATCGCTCACGTGGCGCACGTAGACGGGTCTTCATTGAAGGAAGCCACACTGAAACTCGGGTATCTGAGCGCCGAGGATTTCGACCGGTGGGTCCGCCCCGAGAAAATGACCAGCCCATGAGCGATCTTTATGCGTTCCAAAACGTCACTCGTGGAGCGCCTTTAGCCACTCACGTCCGCGTGGCGGATTCCAGCGCGGCCCGCCGCCGCGGTTTACTCGATGCCAAAACCCTCGAGCCCGGCGCCGGCCTTTGGATTGTTCCGTGCGAAGCCATTCACACGTTCGGAATGAAAGTGCGCCTGGATGTCATTTTTCTGGACAAAAATCTAAAAGTGAGAAAGATCGCGCCGAATGTGGGTCCGCGGCGCCTTTCCATCTGCCTGCGCGCTCACTCGGTCCTCGAGTTAGCCGCCGGCGCGGCTGCGCGCAGCGGCACTCAACCGGGCGATCAATTAACCCGTCAGCCAAGCGGCGGTTAATCGGCCACTGTTTTAGTACCGGAAGATCGATTCGTACACCCAATTTCTATCGTGCGTAAAAACTGGCTGCGCGTTTCCGGACCAGGGTACCAAACCATCTAGTACTTCCTGATTTAGATAAGGCTAATACCTAGAATTGCAGCTAACATCCACCGCAGCATAGAGTTAACTGGATTAAGAGTAACTAGGCAGTGAGTTGACATTTTCTTGCTTTAGCTTGAAAATGCAATCACCTACTACAAACGCAGCTAGTCCGTAGTATCTCTGGGGCGGATACCTGTCGTTGCTTTCTTTAAGCAACGAGTGAAATTCGCCTTAAGAGGGCGGAGCTACATCCGGGAGCATTCCGGATAGTTTTCGCAATCCCGCTAGACAATCGGAGGTTAGTCGGGTGAATGACGCAAGTTGTAGTTTCTCGCCTTGGGTTGCACTATACGTTAAGAACCGCCACGAAAAAGCAGTAGCGCTGAACTTAGACGGCAAGGGAGTGGAATCATTTCTTCCCACTTTGCCGAATGTTCACGCAAGTGGAAAACGGTTCGACCTACCCCTTTTCCCGGGATACGTCTTCTGCCGGTTAGACCTGCACAAGACGCTCGCGGTGGCCAGCACACCTGGAGTCTTCTCAATCGTGTCCAGCAGCGGAACGCCCGCTGTCATCTCGGACACGGAAATCGAAGGCATCCGCCGCACGGTCCTTTCGGGATGCAAGATCCGGCCATGGCCTTACATGCCTCCAGGGCAAGAAGTGTGGCTAAAATCGGGTCCACTCAAAGGGGTTCAAGGGGTCGTAGTCGATGAGACGCATCAAAAATGGGTAGTGCTTTCTGTTCATCTCCTGCAGCGCTCGGTGGCGGTGAAGGTAGAACGATCGCAAGTTGCCTAGCAAGCAGCATCTTTCGCCCCGTGCGGAGAAGTAGATCCACGCGGCCAGTAGCCGATGGCCGTTGCGGCAAGACGCGCGATCACGCTGGAAGTCTTCGCCTCCCGCAAGTACTTCTGTTACGAAGTCACACCGACGGACCCATATGACAGAGCGGTCGGACCAATCTCTGACAGAGATCATCCGCGGGATTGATGTTTTGTTTTGGACGGTTCCCACTGCTCCGCCAGCTTTGAAGATTGCGTTTTCTAAATTACCCGATGATGGAGTGATTGCGTTAATGGGCGAAGGCCGCGGGGCCCGCACGTGTGAAGAAATGGAATACATACTCTTGCATTCCACTACCTGGCAGATGCAGCAACGGGTCTTGCTCGAGGACAAGACGGTTGCCATTCTGTTTGTTCCTCGAAAAGAAACGTTCGATTGCCGGATCTCAGAGGATTGATAGATCTTTCGGGATCCATTTGTGAAATATGTGAAATGAAGACAATAACGAAACAGCCGGCAAGAAATTCCGGAACGATCTATACGAAAATCGCCCTGACGATCGGGTTGATCTCGCCGCTCGTTCTCCATGCAAGCGACGGCAACGACCGGAAAAGCGGATACATGCTGGGGCCTGAGGACGTCGTGACGGTACGGGCTCTCGATCTGGACGAATTTTCTCCGCAAAACCTGGGACCGGTTCGCATCGATACGCAAGGCGACCTTAGATTACCGATTGCGGGCCGCATTCATGCGTCTGGACTAACGGTAGAACAACTCGGGACTGAGATTGCGCGGAAGTTATCCGATGTGGTTGTAGAGCCGGACGTGACTGTTTCGTTAACCGAAACAAAAAGTCATCCTGTTTCCGTTCTCGGCGCCGTAAAGACCCCGGGCGTTTATCAGATTACCGGCAGGCAAACTTTGTTCGAAGTCTTGTCGTTGGCGGGTGGTCTGAGTCCGGATGCCGGAAACAGAGTCAAAATCACGCGCCAGGTAGAAGTGGGAAAGCTGGATCTGCCAACTGCGCGGCGCGATGTCAGCGGAAAGTTCATTATCGGCGAGCTGAATCTGCATGCGGTGATGGATGCCAAGAATCCGACCGAGAACATCGCGGTGCTCGCGCATGACGTGATCAGCGTTCCTAAAGCCGATCTGGTGTATGTGATTGGGGCTGTAAAACGGCCCGGAGGATTCGTTCTGAGCGAGAAGGAGCACATGTCCACTTTGCAGGCGTTGGCGCTGGCCGAGGGTTTGGACCGCATGTCGGCTGGGAAGAACGCGCGGATTATCCGTCAGGAAGTGGCGGGCGGCGATCGCAGTGAAATTCCGGTCAATATCGAACGCATTCTCGACGGTCACGCTAAAGATGTTCCGCTTCAGGCGAACGATATTCTCTTCATCCCGACAAGCATGGCCAAAAATGCGGCGATGCGCGGGCTGGAGGTCGCGGTCCAATTAGGCACTGGGCTGGCGATCTATCGCAGGTAGTTCTCGCGGGTAATTTCAAATGGAAAACTTACCGGTTCGTTACAAACCTGAAAATAGTTTTGCGGCTTCATCCAACGACTGGACCACGCTGATCGACCAGCGGAAATCGGCGTATGAAACGCAAGCTACGGGAATTTTCGAATGGCTATGTGCGTTCCGGCGTCACAAGCGCCATTTGATTTTTGCATCGCTAGGCGGCTTGTTGTTGGGCGTCCTGGTGACGATACCGCAGACACCGGCCTATCAGGCGCGCACGTCTTTGGAAGTTCAGGACATCGATAAAGACTTCCTCAATTTGAATCAAGTCAACCCGGTTGCGGAGGCGAACCCGATTACCGCGCTGAGCGATCTCCAAACACAAATCAAAATCCTGCAAAGCGAGGTGCTTTCCGACCGGACTGTCGAGAAACTGAAGACCGCGTCGCCCACTTGCCCGGCCTCGGCTGATACGCACGTCGGGTTCTTGCAGAACGCTCTTCATTTCATTAAGCCCGTGCCGAATGCGACGCGGGGGCAGATGCTGCGGGCGGCCGCCAAAAGTGTGCGCATTCGCGCGGCGGGACAGACGCGGATCATCGAAATCACCGTGGATTCGGAGGACCCCAGGATTGCTTGCGGCTTTGCCAATGTTCTTGCATCGCAGTTTATCGAGCAAAGCATCGAAGCGCGCTGGAGCATGACCCAGCGAACCGGCGATTGGCTGGCCCGCGAGTTGGAGGGCATGCGATTGAAGCTCGAGCATTCTGAAGACGCGCTGCAAGCCTATGCGCGAAAAACCGGCCTGCTGTATACCGCCGAAAAGCAGAGCGTCTCCGAGCAGAAGCTCTATCAGCTCCAGTCCGAACTCTCAAAAGCGGAGGCCGATCGCGTTGCGAAACAGTCGCGATTTGAAATGACACGCACGGCGACGCCGGACAGTTTGCCGGACGTGATGAACGATAATAATCTTCGCGAGCTGCAATCAAAGCTCACCGACCTGAAGCGTCAAAGGGCCGAGCTTGCGGCCACATTTAAGCCGGACTATTCCAAGTCGAAAAGAGTAGACGCGCAGATTACGGCTATCGAAAGCGCGCTGGACCGCGAGCGCCGAACCATGGTCGATCGCATCGCAAACGAGTTTCAGGAAGCGAAGCATCATGAGATGCTCCTGATGTCCGCCTACGCCGCCCAAACTCACTTGGTGACGCAGGACTCGGAAAAAGCCATTCAATACAACATTCTTAAGCGCGAGGTCGATACGAATCGCCAGCTTTACGAGGCGATGCTTCAGCGTGTAAAGGAGTCGAGCATCGCCTCCGCCCTGAAGCCGTCGAATGTCCGCATCATCGATGTGGCAAAGCTGCCCTCTATTCCGTACACACCCAATTTGCCGCTCAACGCGGCGCTAGGTTTTATGGGCGGAGGAATCGCGGGTCTGGCCGGAATCTTGATTATGAGCCAGGTACGGGTGAGCTTACAGGAACCGGGCGACGCCGCTCTGTTACTCGGTGTTCCGGAACTGGGCGTCATTCCAAGCGCCGAACAGCAGAAAAAATTGTCGCGAAGGAACAACAACGGATGGACTGGTGCGCTGAGGACGAAGTTCGTCTCCGCGGATCGCTCTTTTCCTGCCTGGAACGCAGAGTCCTCGATGGTGGCCGACAGCTTTCGCGGGGTAATTGCCTCCATCCTTTTCTCAAGTGAAAAACATGCGCGGCCGCGTGTTCTCGTGATTACCAGCGCTGGCCCGGGCGAAGGAAAAACTTCGGCGGCTTCGAATCTCGCTCACGCTATGGCACAGATTAACGCGAAGGTTCTTCTGATAGATGCCGATCTCCGCAAGCCGCGTATACACAAAATATTCGATCTGGACAACCAGGCCGGTTTGGCCGATTTGTTGAAGCAGTCTACCTTCGACGAGAAGGCGGCTGTCGCGCTGATCCAGAAAACGGAAATTCATAACCTCGATGTGCTGACCAGCGGCTCGGCCCATGCCGCAGCCGATTTGTTCTTTTCGAGTTCCATGCCCAACTTGATTGCCTGGTGCAAGAATCGCTACGAAATGGTTATTATCGATACGCCGCCCATGCTGTCGGTTCCAGACGCACGCATGCTGGGCCCGATCGCGGATGCGGTGGTGCTCGTTGTTCGTGCCGGCCAAACCACGCGCAACGATGCTCTGGCCGCACACCAGCGGTTGACCGAGGATCGTACTCGAGTTCTCGGAGTCGTGCTGAACGATTGGGATGCGCGCCGCTCCGGGGGCGGTTATTACAGCTACGCGTCGACCGCGGCGATTGACAGCACCTCCACTCCGGCATAGTCCACCAGCGCTGTCTTAAGCTTCAAAGAACTTTTATGATTGCCGCTTCCAACGCTACAGTAGACCAGCAACTCCCGTCTGCGCAGGAACTGCCGGTGAGTTTCGCCGGCATGCAATCGACGCGAACGGCTCCAGTCCGGATGCTGATGGTGGCCAATGTCGCGGCTATGTTCCGCGATTTCCTCAATCCGTTCGCAACACATTTTCGAAACAAAGGCTGGCGGGTGGACGCAATAGCGCGTGACATCGAACACTCCGCGGATTGCAATGGCGTGTTCGACAATGCCTGGGATGTGAAATGGTCCAGGAATCCGTTTGGACTCGAGAATTTCATCGAGGCGCCTCGCGCTTTTCTCAAACGGGTGGAGGATGCCGGTTACGATCTGATTCACGTTCATACTCCCGTTCCCGCCTTTATAGCGCGCTGGATGACCGCGCGCATCCCTCTGCCCAGCAGACCCAAGATGATCTACACGGCGCACGGCTTCCACTTTCACAACTATGGATCGCGCTGGAAGAATCGGGCATTCGTCGGTTTGGAAAAGCTGGCGGGGAGATGGACGGATTGCCTGATAGTCATTAATCGGACTGACAAAGAAGCGGCACGGTTCCATCGCCTTGTACCGGCGGACAAAATTGTGCTCATGCCCGGTATCGGAATTAAACGGCGCGATTACGACTGCGATGCGGTATCGGACGATGCAGTGCGCCGGTTCCGGAACGAGCTGGGACTTCGCAGCGACGAGCGAATTATCGCGATGTTAGCGGAGTTCGCACCTGGGAAGCGTCATAAAGACGCAGTCCATGCGTTCGCGAGCATGGCGAATAGGAATGTCCACCTGGTGCTCGCGGGAGAAGGGCCTCTTCAGGCTGAAATATCCGCATTAACCGCCAGACTCGGCGTGGAAAACCGCGTACATCTTGTAGGATTCCGGCGGGATGTGCCGGCGATTTTGAAATCGTCCGCTTTGAAGATACTGCCCTCCGAACGTGAGGGCTTGCCAAAGAGCATTATGGAAGCTCTCAATATGGGGCTGCCGGTCGTCGGAACGGATGTGCGCGGTATTCGCGACCTCCTGGCAGATGGCGCCGGCGTGCTCGTGCCTTTAGGCGATGTGGCGGCGCTGGCGAAAGCCATGGACTGGGTTCTCGATCATCCGGTGGAGTCAAAACTGCTAGGCGATCGGGGCCGTTCGCGAATGAATATTTACGAACGCGACCATGTCATCCGGCTGCATGAGGATCTTTACGCCCGGCTGCTTAACGACCCGCTGCAAAGGCCGTCAACCAATTCTCAACAAAGTTAATCGAGTGGAAAGCATGTGGGTCAAACGCGCCGTAGATATTTCCGGCGCAACTATTTTGCTCATCGTAACGTCCCCGCTCCTGTTGCTGGCGTTGGCGCTCGTTCGGGTCACTATGGGCAAGCCTTTGATCTTCAGGCAGAAGCGGGCAGGCTATCAGGAGCGAATTTTTACGCTATATAAAATCCGGACCATGCTGCCCGAGGTGGATGCGTCCGGATTGCCTATACCCAAAGGCCGTCGCTTGACACCCATCGGCCGAATGATCCGCCATCTCAGCATCGATGAGCTACCGCAGTTATGGAACGTTTTAAGGGGCGATATGAGCCTGGTAGGTCCGCGTCCTCTTTTGGCATCTTATTTGCCGCGATATAGCGACTTTCAGAAGCTGCGGCATCAAATGAAACCCGGCATCACGGGATATGCCCAAGTCGCCGGGCGCGACGCGTTGACCTGGGAAGAAAAATTCGATCTCGATGTATTTTACGTTCGACATTGGAATCTGAGTCTCGATTTCCGCATTGTTATACGTACGGTCTGGACCGTACTGAGCGCAAAGAATACAGCAGAAACTGGCTTACCGGCCGAGGCGGAATTCATGGGAGCCCAATCCATACAAGGGCCTTCCGCTCGTTCATGAGCTTATCGCCGGAACATAAGGATCGTAGACATCGAGTATTTAGATGAAGTTCTTTAACATACTGATTTCATCCGCGGGCCGCCGGGTCGAGCTGATGCAGTGCTTCCGGGACGCTCTCAGGGATTTGAATATAGCCGGTAATATCTACGCAGCCGATTGCTCGTTGACTTCGCCGGCTTGCTTTTTGGCCGATCAGTCCTGGCAAGTTCCCCGCTGCAGCAGTCCGGAATTTATTCCGGAAATACTGGATCTGGCGATTCGCGAAGAGGTCCGGGTTATCGTACCGACTATCGATTCAGAGCTCGAACCGCTTGCCGCCAATAAACATTTGTTTGCGCAGCATGGCATATATGTTTGCGTCTCTGCGCCGGAAACAGTTTATATTTCAGGCGATAAGGTAGCTACTCACGACTGGCTGATCGCCCATGGTTTCCCCACAGTTCGCCAGTCGTCCCCGGAGGAAGTGCTGAGTTCTCCAGGCGAATGGCCTCTTCCACTTTTTGCCAAACCGAGGTGGGGCAGCGCTTCGAAAGGCGCGCGGAGTATTAAATCCTATAACGAGTTGCGGGCGTATTCACAAATATGTGACGATCTGCTGGTGCAAGATCTGGCGCCGGGCAACGAACACACGGTGAATGTTTTCGTGAACCACGATGGCAAGTGTGTTTGCGCCGTTCCTCATCGCCGGCTTGAAGTACGGGCCGGTGAGGTTTCTAAGGCGGTAACAGTGAAGAGTTTGCCCCTGATGGAGCTTGCCTGTAACATCGCCGAGGCGTTGCCAGGAGCTAGAGGTCCGCTGAATATTCAGTGCTTTGTTACAACCCGCGGGGATATCCGGGTAATAGAAATTAATGCGAGAGCCGGAGGAGGATATCCCCTGGCCCATCACGCCGGCGCTCAATTCACTCATTGGATTTTAAAAGAGCTGGTAAGCGGCCGGCCCGCCGGATATGTCACCGATTGGGTGAACGATCTCGCGATGCTTCGATATGACCAGGCAGTTATTCAACCGGCTTCCAGCCTCTATGCAGAAAGAGCCGTTCCGGCGGCTGTGTATAGTACTGGATCTCGATGACACGTTGTTTTTGGAGCGGGACTACGTCAGAAGCGGTTTTACTGCCGTCGGCGATTGGGTAAAGGACCGTTTCCAAATTCACGACTTTGCGGCGCGGGCTTACGATTATTTCGAACAAGGGCGGCGCGGCGATATTTTCGATGCGGTTTTGAAAGACTGCTGCTGTTCTCCGATCACCGCTGCCGACATTGATTCCATGGTGGCCGCTTATAGACGGCATTCTCCGAAAATTTCACTTCTGCCGGATGCCGCCGATTTTCTGCTCTTCTGTCAAGGAAGGTTTGATTTAGGTCTTGTCACCGATGGCCATCCGGACTCGCAGCGCCGTAAGGTGGCGGCGCTGAATATTCAGCATCTGTTCGCGGTAATTGTTATGACCGGTGAGTGGCCCAATGCCTCAAAGCCGAATCCCCGGGCATTCCAACATATCGAAGAGCGATTGGCTGCACCGGGAATGGGATTTTGTTATATCGCCGATAATCCGGTCAAGGACTTCCAGGCTCCGCTCACCTTAGGATGGACCACGATCCGCATCCGGCGTGAGTATGGGCTCTATGCAAGTGGCGAGGGGCCGGTGGATACGAGGCCCCATTTGGAAGTATCCAGCTTAGACAGTTTGAAGCCGTTATTCGATTCTTTATTTTCTGCCGGCAACTAAGGCATTGCAAACGCATGCTATCTCCGATCCTCTATCCCATCATAAAAAGAACTATCGACATATCCGGCGCGGCGAGCGGACTCATTCTTACTTCTCCAGTTCTTCTTTTCCTCGCGGCGATTATCAAATTGACGTCGAAGGGCCCGATTCTGTATCGCGGAAATCGAGTGGGCCGCTACGGAAAACCATTCGACCTTCTGAAGTTTCGAACCATGGTGCCGGACGCTGAACGGCTTGGCGGATCCGCGACGGCTAATGACGATATCCGCCTCACCAGCATCGGGCGGAAGATCCGCAAATACAAACTGGATGAGTTGCCCCAGCTTTGGAACGTACTAAAAGGTGATATGAGCTTGGTGGGACCACGTCCCGAAGTGGAAAAGTACGTGAAAGCCTATACCAAGGCCGAGCGCTGCATTCTGGAGCTTCCACCGGGAATTACCGATTGGGCTACTATCTGGAATTCCGATGAAGGCGCGGTATTAGCGGGCAAGCCGGATCCCGAAAAGGCGTATGAGGAAATAATTCGCCCCATTAAGACTGAATTGCAGCTTCTCTATTGCCGCAATCGTTCTCTCGCTATCGATGTTAAGATCGTGTTCCACACGGCGATCAAAATATTTATTCGCAATTGGGTTCCCAAAGAACTTGCCGCTTATGGTACGTCTCTCCATCCAACCGAGCGTTGCGAGCGAGGCAGAAAAGCCCTCGCTGAAAAAGCGGTGAACTAGAGGCTCATTGTGGGGAAGGCTGGAAACATGCAGCCTCTGGCCGGCGGCCTCTCCAGGAATCAGATTCGCTTCCAACACTAATCGAGACATGTATTCGCAAGCGACTTTAGGCGCGGCTAGGATTGCCCTCCCGAGGCGTCCACGCGCCACGAACGCCGTCGAAAGCGGTAAAGCGCTGGTCGAGCGTACGCTCATCGCCTTCATGTTTTGCTCGCTGGTCGTGATGGTCATGGTGCTGTTCGATGCGACGCTCATCCACTGGTTTGTCGTTCCGGTGGTTTTGTCCGGTGCGATCATCGGCAGCGACGCGGTCGCGTTCTTACAGGACCGTGTGGAAGTCATGGATCCGATCGCACTGATTGGAACGCTTGGACTTCACTTCTTCTTCCTGGCGCCTCTGCTGCACGTGCTCTGGGATAGCTGGACGCCGTACGTCATTGGCCCGCCTGAATGGAGAGATTGGCTAGGCTGGATGGCCATTCTGAATCTGCTCGGCCTACTCTTGTATCGGTCGGTTTTTCTTTTGGGGCGTGAAAAATATTCTGCGCCCTCTAAATATATTTGGCGATTGGATCACCAGAGAGCCATGT
>JAICIH010000062.1 GCA_025924475.1 Bryobacteraceae bacterium | reverse complement strand
CGCGTGCCCCAATAAATCTGAAAATTCTGCTGCACCAGCGCAGCCACCAGCAGCGGAACCAGGAAGATCCGCACCAGCGTCAGCAAATTGGGCAGATTGGTCAAGCGATACTCAACTATAAACTATTAAACCGCGCCGTCGGAGACACTGTCAGTATGCGGATTACGCGTAGGAGCGCGCTTGCGCTGATGGGCGCCGGCGCCTCACTAGCTGCTGGTAAGGCGGAAATCGATCCGGCCATTGTTCGCCGCCACGACGACTACATCGATCGCAGCCTTCCGGCTCAAAATACCGACCCCGGCGGTCCCTGGTTCGGCGGCGTACCGAACGCCCACGGCATCTTCAATCCGGAACCCGCCGCCGGCTGGATCGAAATCTGTACCGCGGCCTGGCTCTATCCAGGTTCGCGCTTTCACAAAAGCTCCGTGCTATTCGAGCGAATCAAACTCGCCGCCGGCTTCCTCACGCGCGCTCAGCATCCCGATGGCCTAGTCGACTATCTCGATACCAATTTCGATTCCGCCCCCGACGCCGCCTTCACCGCATGGAGCGCCGCAACTGCCGCTTGCCTTGCATCGCGCGCCGGCGAACGCGAATTACTCGCCCTCATCGAACCGTTTCTCCGCAAAGCCGCTGCCGGTATGGCTACAGGCGGAATCCATACGCCGAATCACCGCTGGGTTGTTTCTTCCGCCCTCGCGCAAATCAACGAAATTTTGCCGGACGCTTCCTACGTCCGCCGCATCGATCAATGGCTCGCCGAAGGCATCGATCTGGATGCCGATGGCCAGTTCACTGAGCGCTCCACCACCGTCTACAATCCCATCTGCGACCGCTCGTTTCTTGTCATGGCGCTGAAGCTGAAGCGCCCGGAGCTGCTCGCGCCCGTGCGCGCAAATCTCGAATCGATGCTCTATCTCCTGCATCCCGATTTCGAAGTGGTCACCGAAATTTCCCGGCGCCAGGACCAAAACGTGCGCGGTAATATGAGCGGCTACTGGTTTCCGCTGCGCTATCTCGCCATTCACGATGCAAATGGCCGGTTCGCCGCGCTTGCCGCCCGCTACACCGATACCGCCGCCAGTCTCTCGACCCTGATGGAATATCCCGAACTGCTGGCCGCTCTTCCGCCGGCAGTTCCTCCACCCGATACTTACACCCGAGAGATGAACGCGCTACAGATCGTCCGCTTCCGTCGCGGGGCGGAAAGCTCCACTTGGCTTGCCGGCCAGCCCAGATTCTTCTCGATGCGCAACGGCTCGGCCGTTATCGAAGGCGTGCGCTTCGCCAGCGCGTTTTTCGGCAAAGGGCAATTCGTCGCGCCGGCGCTCGAAAAACAGGATGGCCGCTACATTCTTCGGCAGCGCCTCGAAGCCGGCTATTACCAGCCGCTCGATCCGCCGGCGGCGCGTCACCTCCGCGAATTGGACCGAGCTTCGCGCCAAACGCAAACAGACCGAAACCTGCGTGCTGAATCAATCCGCCGAGTTGACGCAAATCCCGGCCGGCTGCCACCTCCGCATTCGCGCCGGCGGTACGGATCACGTCCCTGTCGCCATCGAAATCAATCTCCGCGAAGGCGGCAAACTGGAAGGCTGCGATGAAATTCTCGCCAGCGGCTACGCTACGTACTCTACACCCAACGGCTCTCTGCGCTTCGGTCCCGGCATCGGCCAACATCGCTGGACCCAGCTCCGCGGCGCCCTTCCGAAACTACCCGGCCGAAGCGTCTACCTCACCGGGTTCACGCCTTTCGATCACACGATAGAGATAGCTAAAAGCTGACAGCTAATAGCTGATAGCTATTTCTGCTATTTACAACAGTTTTACAGCTTCTGAACACCGCCCCTGACCCCGCCGTCTTAGGCTACTGTCATAGCGAACCAACGAAAGTTGGCTCGTGCGAGACCGGAGGCCTGGGGCACATGCCAACCTCGTGTGCGCAGATTCCCTCCGGTCGCATATAAGTTCAAGGAGCAAGGGTGGGTGCGCAAAACGCTTCCATTAATACGTTCAGCATCGCAGGCGAATCGGCGCAGCCGGAACATTTTATCTGGAAAATCGCGAGCGCCGGAGAGCGCGTTATCGCGGCGCTACTGCTCCTTCTTCTGCTCCCTCTGCTCGCAATAAGCGCCCTGGTCGTTACCGTTCTCTCGCGGCGCTCCCCTTGGATCGCGCATAGCCGCGTGGGGCAAGGCGGCCGTTCCATCTGGGTCGTGAAATTACGCACCATGTGGACTCCGGACCAGCGCCCGTCGGAAAAATTTCAGCTGCTTGAGAAACTCTCGGTCGCGGACACTCTTCCCGAACCTAAGACTTCCGCCGACGCCCGAATTACCAGCCGCTTCGCTGCCTGGTGCCGCAAATACTCTATCGACGAATGCCCTCAATTCTGGCATGTCCTCCGCGGAGAAATGGCGCTCGTTGGACCTCGGCCTCTCACGGCCAGTGAAATTCACGTTTACTACGGCTCCAGCGCCATCGAGCTCCTTACCAGAAAACCCGGCCTCACCGGCCTCTGGCAAATTAAAGGACGCAGCCGGCTCACTTACTCGCAGCGTCGCCGTCTGGACCTGTTTCTCATCCGTCACTGGTCGCCCGGTCTTTACCTGAAGGTGTTACTTGCAACCATTCCGCGCACTCTCACGGGGAAAGATGCCTGGTAGCATTCTCTGCCTCGAGCAGTTCTCTAATCTCGGCGGCGGCCAATTGGCGCTCGTCGATTTACTGCCCGCCTTTCGTGACCGCGGCGCTAATGTGCGCGTGGCGCTGCCGGGTGGCGATGGTCCTCTTGCCACCAAACTGCGCGGCCTGGATTTCGCCGTCGACACACTCCCGCTGAGCCCGTACTCGAATGGCCGCAAGACGCTGCTCGATGCGGCGCGCTACGCGCTCGAGTTGCCCGTCTTGCACCGCGCCATCCATCGCCTGCTTGCCTTGCATCGCGTCGATCTCCTCTATGTGAATGGGCCGCGTCTTCTGCCCGCCGCATCTCTCGCCGCGCGCCAGACGTCCGTGCCTCTGCTCTTTCACTGTCACAATCGCATCGCGCAATCCTCTGCCGCTTCGCTCGCCGGCCGCGCCCTGCGCCTTTCTCGCGCCCGCGTTCTGGCCTGCTCCCGTTTTGCCGCCGAGCCGCTCGAGCCGCATATCGATCCGGATTTGTTGTCTGTTCTCTATAACGGTGTAGCGCGTTTGGCGCCGCCGCATAAAATTCCGGCGCGCAAGCTGCGCCGCATCGGCGTAATCGGCCGCATCGACCCGGAAAAAGGACAGCTTGCCTTCATCGAAGCCGCGCATTCGCTCATCCGTCAATTTCCCGACTGTACATTCTCCATCGTCGGTGCGCCGTCCTTTTCGAACTATCGATACTTCGAGCAAGTCATTCGCGCCAGTGCCGGGCTGCCCATCACCTTTACCGGTTGGCGGCACGATATCGCAAATGTTTTCTCCGAACTCGATCTGTTGGTTGTCCCCTCCACTCCGCTCGACGCCGCGCCACGCGTCATTCTCGAAGCTTTCGCGGCGCGCGTCCCAGTGATTGCGTCCGCCTCCGGCGGAATTCCCGAAATCGTGGAAGATAACGTCAACGGGTTTCTAGCGCCGCCCGATGCTCTGATGGCTCGTATAGCGGACGTTATAGCTATGGACCATTCCCGTTTATGCGTGGTAGTGGACCGAGCCTACAAATCCTGGCAAACAAACTACACACTGGACGCCTACCGCCGCCGAGTGGCCGATCTACTCGTGTGGGGCAGGTTGGCAACCTGCGGCCGATTGGCAATCGGCCAGATACAAAATGCGAATCCATAATGCGCTCCGCTATCGTCCATTACTGGCTATTAGGCATGCGCGGTGGCGAAGCCGTCGTGGAAGCCCTGGCGCGCCTGCTGCCCGACGCTCCTATCTACACGCTCTTCTACGATCCCGAGCGCGTCTCGCCCTTCCTCCGCTCCCGCGTTGTCAACGCATCGTTCCTGAACCCGTTTCGTCGTGCCTATCGCTCCTTACTCCCTCTCATGCCGATGGCGTTAGAAGCCTTCGATCTTCGTGAATACGATCTAATCGTCAGCAGCGAATCCGGCCCGGCCAAAGGCGTCCTCGTCTCCTCTCAGTCCCGTCACATTTGCTACTGCCATTCGCCCATGCGTTATCTCTGGGATCTCTACCCGGCATACCTCCACGAATGGACGCAGTCGGCATTCCAACGCGCCTTGATGATGCCGCTCACAAATTATCTGCGCCTCTGGGATTACGCCAGCGCTTCGCGCGTCGATGATTTTGTCGCGAACAGCGCTAATGTGCAAAACCGAATCTGGCGCGCTTACCGCCGCGAGTCGCAAATCGTTTACCCGCCTGTCCCGGTCGAAAGCTTTTACAACGGCGCGTCCGACAATTACTACCTGATTGTTTCCGAGTTAGTGGCCTACAAACGTGTCGCCGATGCGGTTCGCTGTTTTTCGAAAACGAATCGCCGCTTAAAGATCGTCGGCCAAGGCCCGCAATATCAATCGCTCCGCGCAATGGCCGGGCCTGCCGTCGAGTTTTGCGGCCGCGTGTCTGGATCTTCTCTGCGCAGCCTCTATGCGCATTGCCGCGCCGTCGTCTTGCCGGGCGTGGAAGATTTTGGCATCGTACCGGTCGAAGCGATCGCCAGCGGTAAGCCCGTCATCGCTCTCGGCCAGGGCGGAGTCCTGGAAAGCGTTCCTGAACGAAACCCGCAAGCCGGTTTCTTTTATCGGCAGCCCGGCGAAGAATATCTCGCTCAGGCGCTCGATGAATTCGAGCGGGAAGAATCGCATCTTTCTGCGCCTGCCATTCAAGCCGCCGCCGCGCGTTTTTCCGCTGCGCACTTCGAATCCGCCATGCGCGACCTGATCTTTCCGATGCGGCTTTTACAAAACCTTCACAAGCCGCCAACGACACTCGCCCGCGTAACGCCCTAACCTACTGGCGTGCATAGCGAATATGCGAAACGGGGACTGGCGAGCATTTCGCGAAGTCGGTGGAATCCGAAGCCTGTCTCCGTTTTGCGCCACGCCGCAAAGTTCGGATTGTTCCTCGCGGTCCTGACGGCGCCCGCCTTCGCCCAAAACCCTTCCGGCAAATTCGTCGGCAGTACGGTTTGTAAAGCCTGCCACCCCGACGTTTGGTCCAGCTTCTACAAGAATGCCCACTTCAAGAGCGTCGCCAGCGAAAAAGAAAAACCCGAAAACACCGGCTGTGAAGGCTGCCATGGTCCCGGCGAAGCCCATATCAAGGCCCATGGCGGCAAGGCCACCATTCGCGCATTCTCGCTGTTGTCTCCGAAGCAAACAGCGGAGACCTGTTTGCGCTGCCATTCCGAAAGTCTCGCCCGCTCGAACATCCATCGCTCTGTCCACACGCTCAACGACGTTGGCTGCGCTCAATGTCACTCCATACACAAGGCAGCGACGCCCAAATTTCTGCTGGCCAAACGCGAGCCGGAGCTTTGTTACGGCTGCCACACCGATATTCGCGCGCAGTTCAACATGCCCTTCAAGCATCGCGTCAACGAAGGGTTCATGGCTTGCAGCGATTGCCACAATCCTCATGGCGCTTCGTCGCCCACCTGGCGCATGGCGGCCAGGCCCCACATGGTCAAGCAGGACGTCAACGAAGAAGCTTGTCTGAAATGTCACTTTGATAAACGCGGGCCTTTCGCCTTTGAGCATCCGCCGGTGCGTGTGGAAGGCTGCGAAGCGTGCCACTCCCCGCACGGTTCCACCAACTCCCGTCTGCTGGCTCGCCCGGTGGTCTTCACCATGTGCCTGGAATGCCATAACGGAGCGGGCACATTTGGCCGCACCGGCACCGGCGTTCCCAGGCTCTCCCGCGCTCACAACATGACCGATCCGCGTTATCAGAACTGCACGAATTGCCACGTACGAATCCATGGATCGAATGCCGATCCGCTGTTCCTGCGATGAAACTCACTAAGCGAGCCCTCGTTTTCTTTCCGTTGGCTGTCGCCCTCTCCGGTCAGGTCGTCGCACCCACACCGGATTCGGTAGGCCCCACGCGCGGCGACGATTGGAAGAATTACAACATCGTCAATTCTTTCGAGACCGGCTACCGCTTCCTTAGCCTCAGTGGTAACCAGAATAAATACCGCAGCGATGAAAACTTCGGCAGTGGCGTTCGCCTCCTCAGCAGCTTTGTCGGCGTGAATTCGAAAGAAGGCCATGGCCTTCTATTTGATGAATTCATTTTGAGTACGCAGGGCCTAGGCGGTGATCCCTACGAGTCCGCGAGCCTGCGTGTCCAAAAGAATCGAATTTATGAATACAGTCTCCTCTGGCGCAAGAACGATTACTTCAATCCCGGCCTCACCACCAACGGCGGCGAGGGGCAGCATCTGCAGGACACCAGTACCACGCTTCAGGACAATAACCTCACTCTCTTCCCTCAGTCGAAGGTGAAATTCTTCTTGGGATACAGCCGCAGCATGCAGGATGGCGCCGGTATTTCAACGCTGCCCTCGCCCATCTCCTCCAGCGACTTTGTTCCCGTGCTCACCAATGTGCGACAGGTTCAGAACGAATATCGCCTGGGCGGAGAATTCCGCTTCTGGGGCATGACCCTGAACTGGCTGCGCGGCTGGCAGGATTTTAAAGACGATTCCAGCGGCCAGGTAAACCACGGAACCAGCCCTTACTGGCAGGTCGCCCTTTTTCGAAATTCCCGATGGATCGATATTAACGGCCGCTTCACCTATACCGCCGGCCGGCGCGCTTTTATAACCAATCAAAACGCGGTGGCGGCCCATCAGCAGGTCTTCACTTTCGGCGATGCGCGCCGCCCTGTGGCAACCGGCAATGCAACTTTTAGCGTTTTTCCAACGACTAAGCTCACGATAACCAATCAGACGTCGTTCTATAACATCCGGACCGAGGGTGATAGCACATTTCTGCAGCTCGATAACACAACCGGCGTTGCCAATTCCTTGTACTATCAATTCCTGGGCATTCGGACGGTTGCCAATGACACCGATTTCGACTACAAAATAAAAAGCTGGTTCGATGTCCACGGCGGCTACGAATATTCCAATCGCCGAATCGCCGCCACGTCGCAGTTCTTGCAATCCAGCCCGCTCTACTCGCAAAGGAATGAGCTGCACGTTGGAAAAGCCGGTTTTCGCGCGCGGCCCTTCAGCCGGTTCACCGTCACGGTAAATGCCGAATTCGGCCGCGCCAGCCGGCCGTTTACTCCAAAAAGCGACAGCAATTACAATCTGCTGACCGGCCGTCTCGACTATCGTTGGAAAACGTTGCAGCTATCCGCCTGGTCGCAGGCCAACTATAACGATAATTCCGTGCTGTTATCGGATTACAATTCCCACAGCCGCACCTATGCCGGCTCCGCCGCCTGGTCGCCGGTAAAATGGTTTGCTTTCGATGCCAGTTACTCCAAGCTTCACCTGGAAACGCTGGGCGGAATCAATTTCTTTGCCAATAACGTTCTCTTTGCTAACCAGATTTCTTACTATCTGAGTAATCTGCATGTCGGTACGCTCAGCACGCGTTTTAGCGTACGGCGCTTTGATTTCTATGTCGGTTACAGCCGCGTCCAGGATGCGGGTGATGGCCGCAACATCCCCACACAAGTCGTCGCTGGTCCCGATCTTCCCGCTTTCCGCGCGGCCCAGACTTTTCCGCTGGCGTTTCAATCTCCACAGGCGCGTGTCTCCGTTCGCATATCGGAACGGCTGCGCTGGAACGCCGGTTACCAATACTTCGGCTACCACGAAGATTTCTCCTCCGGCCAAAACTACTTGGCTCACACCGGCTACACCAGCCTCCTATGGAGCTTTTGAGCGCATGCAATCCTACCGAGCCGCGACGGCAAGGGAGCGGTTTGCTTGTAGATGCCCGCTGGGTCGGTCCGCACGGGATAGCCCGTTTCTCAAGCGCGGTCTTAACTCGCCTTCCCGATCACGTCCGGCTCACCAGCGGCCCCCGGCCCTTGTCGCTGCTCGATCCCATCTGGCTGAGCTATCAGCTCGCCGCGCGCCGCCCGTCAGTTTTTTTCTCTCCCGGCTTCAACCCGCCGGCCATTTGCCGCGTGCCTTTGGTGATCACAATTCACGATCTCGCGCACATTCAATTACCCTGCTTTTCGACATATGCGCGAAAGTTCTACTACCAATTTCTCGTTCGCCCCGCGTCCAATCGCGCCCGCCGGGTAATCACTGTTTCCGAATACTCGCGCCGCGAAATCCTGCGCTGGACGGGCCTCCCGGAAAGCAGCGTCACAAACGTCGGCAACGGCGTGGACTCCACCTTTCACCCCGAAGGACGGTGCTATGACCCGGCCTTCCCGTACATCCTGCATGTAGGAAGCGCCAAGCCGCATAAAAACCTCGGCAGGTTGTTTGACGCCTTCGCCCAAATCGACGATCCGCGCCTCCATCTCATTCTCACGGCCGCAAAAGCGCTCGAATGGACCCCGCGTCTCTCGGAAAAGAGAATAGAAAAACGCGTCCATTTTGTCGGACCCGTCAGTGAGGAAGAACTGCCTGCTCTGTATCGTGGAGCCATTGCCCTCGTCTTCCCCAGTTTGATGGAAGGCTTCGGTCTGCCTCCGCTCGAAGCAATGGCCTGCGGCACGCCCGTCGTAGCCTCCCGTAGCGCCGCGATTCCCGAAGTGGTCGGCGATGCCGCTCTGCTCGTCGATCCGTTGGACGCCGGCGACATTCGCCAAGGCATCGAGCGCGTCATCGAAGACACCGCGCTCCGCGCCGCCATGCGCCAATCCGGCCTCGCGCGCGCCCGGCTCTTTAGCTGGGACGCCGTCGCCGCCAAAGTCAACCGTGTAATTCAGGAAGCCGCGTAGGCGCGGGAAACCACGCTGTCGGATTTGTGAAAAAATCAGCAGCCCGGCCACTTGCTTACGCGCGTGGTTCTTTAAGGCTGCTCAAATTACAGGCAATGGCCGACCACCAAATCAGATTTACCGGAAATACCAATAAATAGGCTATGCCGTTCGATCCGATAAGCAGCGCTACCGCCCACGATGCAAGTGACCCGGCTTTCATCACCCATATAACGGCAGTGCCGCCTACGACGATCAATCCGATCAGTCCGAAGTTTGCCATGATACGCCAGTAAAAGTTTTCAGAGAATCCACCTCGTCCCAAAAGTGCGTCTGTCAGATCTTCATCCAGTTTGGGCGCCAAATCGGCGAAGTGCGTCTCAGCGCTGTTGTTCTTGGATTCATAGAGCGCGCGCAATTTCTCAGCCGCGTTCTCCATCCTGTAAAACGGAATGGCGCATGCAATAAGGGCGCATGCGAATCCGATTTTTACTGTTTGTAGCTTTATCGTCCCCGTCCACGCGGCGAGTTTGTATACCAGCATTACGAATGCTGTCACATAACCGCTGATCGATAGTGTCATCAGGAACATGGCAAAGTACCAGAGCATGCGCAATCGCCAATGGCCGGTACGGTACCTCCAGCTCAGCGTCAGCCAAAGTAAGCACAAAATAGCGTATCCGTTCGGATCGTCGATAATTCCACCAAACCGTAACAGCAAGCCTGGGTAACTTAGCGCTGGATATCTGACACCCGTAATAGCTAGCAAAACCGTCATGCACCAGAATGGCCATACAACCCAAAAACTGACGCGCTCAAATGCGGAAAACGTCCGATCGATACTATGATGCGAGCCAAGAGCCGACGGTATTAAGAAGACACTACACATCCAGGGAAGAAACTCGGACGCACAAACAATAGTGTCACGGCTCACATTGCCGGACGAGATGTAAATTCGCGCGCAGAGCACAAGCATCAGAGTTGCAAAACACCCTGCAATAATCCGCCAATGGATACGCCACGGAATTACAGGGCGACGCGTCAAGGCATACACCGCAAATGCAGCCAGCAGACCGTACTTGATGGCGCTTAAGAGCGGTGGTGTCGCGGAATAGAGATGCGATGTTCTGGGATCGTTAACTTGAAGGATATAGCGATAAGCGTATTGGGCAATAGCCAGAACCCAGAGGCACACGATCGCTCGGCACGCTCTCGTTCGGCCGTTGTTTTCATCTACCATCAGATTGCAGTCGCAATAAACGTCGCCTCACCTCGCGCGCTCTTGGAGTAACATCCAAAATGCACATATCAGAAATGCGGCAATCACTGCTGCCAACACCAGCAGCGTTCTCGGCGGCCAGCTCTTCCGTTCCGGTGTTACGGCATGGTCCACAACCTGGATCGGGGCCCCGGACTTTGCTTCATCCAATCTCGCCGCTTCGTACTGCCTGGACAGCACCTCAAACAACGTCTCGTGATATTTCAGCTCCCGCACCGCCCGCAGATATTTCAACGTCGCTTCAGGCAGCTGCCCGGTCGGCAGTTCGAGTGTACCGGCCTTGTAATCACCCTGTTCCAACTCATTCAATTGTGCTTGCAATACACTCAATTCCCGCTTCACAATTTGCAGACGCGGATTATCGTCCGCCGCAAAAGTCTTCATCGCCGCTAATTGAGTCTGTCTGCTAAGAATCTCCGCGTGTAACTGCGCGCCCACCCGCAGCAGCGCTTCGGCTTGGCCGCCCGGCGCCACCAATCCGGTGGCCTGTTGTGTATTACGCAGCCCGATCTCGGCGTCCGCCAGTTCCTCTTTCTCTTTTTTCAACTGAGCTTCATAGAACAGCCGCCGCTGTCCCGCTTCGGTCAACGCCAGGCGCGAGTTGCTGCCGGCCAGTTCATCGACGTAAGCGTTGGCGAGCTTCGCTGCGCGCGCGGCGTTGTGATCGTCTACCTTGATGTGAATCAAGGAATCCTTCCCGCTCTCGATACGCGTGTTCCGCGCGAGCTTCTTTCGCGCTCGCGTATAATCCGCCACGCTATAAACGTCTTTCAGCTTGAATTTTGTGATCAGTGCGTCCGCCACCGTCCGGCTCTCGAGAACTCCTATATAAAGCTCTGCCGGATTGCGCAGGCCCAGCCCCGATAGCAATCCCAACCCGGACATTCCTGCCGCCGGCGTGAGTCCCGCCAGTGGTCCAAGGAACGACGACAGTGACGACTGCGTCTGCTGTGGAGTAAGGATCACAGCCTCTGCCGTATAACTCACGGGCCAGAGAAAAACCGCGATGGTCGCTACCACCGCTGTGGTGCCGCAGACGCGCAGTACTTGTATTCGTCGCCGATAAAGCAGCCGGAAAAGCTCTACCAGCGAAACGTCTGAAGATGCTTCGAGGCTCGTCAACAAGCTTGTTCCTTAATGCAAAATATTCACCGCCGCGGCGCCCAGCGCGAGATTGCTGAAGATTTGAGACCAATCCATTAGGCCGCGCAAAAACGTCGTGCGATTGATATAGCTGGGAACCACCAGCGTGTCGCCCGGATACATCGGCACAGTTTCGAGATTTTTGCTGAAAAGCAGCCCGCCCTTCCCGTGGCTCACTACCGATCCGTCGGCGCGCACCACCACCATGTGTGCTCTATCTGCGAAGCGGGCCGGTCCGCCCGCCTTTTTCAGATAATCGCCGGCTCGCAAGTCGTCGCCATAGAGAAATGCGGCCTGTTGGAACACCGTGCCGATCACGTTCACGGTCGAGGGCCGGTTCGGAATATAGAGGCGATCGCCGTTCTCGAGGGGCAGCGCCGGCAGGGCATCCACGCCCTGGCTCTTCGGATCCAGATCTAAAACAATCCGTCCGTTCACCGGAATCTCGCGCAAGCGTGCGATTAAATCGCGTTGGCTGGCAAGTGTCGCCTGCGCCGTCGCCGCTTGCTCGGTCGAGGTAACCCGGCCCGACAGATTGGCCGCGCTCTCATTCGTCTCGCGTTCCAACTGCCTCAGGAAATCCGCGAATCGCTTTTGTTCCTCGCGGCGTGTCGATTCCCGGGTAAATTGTGCGCCATACAGATAGGCGTTCGGAGTAAGTCCGCCCGCTCGCTTTACTAACTCTCGCAGCGTCTCGCCGGGTAACGCGGTGTACACACCCGCCATGGCCACTTCGCCTTCCAGACGAATCTGCTTGGCTTGCTGCGTGCGCGGCACGGAGAAATCCGCTTTGGAAAAAATCGTGATGATGTCGCCCGGTTCCAGTGTCAGATCCTGCGATGGCTCACGCTTCACAATTGCATCTTGCAAGTTGAAAGGAATGATGTGGCTCGCCAGAGTGTTCTTATCGGTTCGCTCCACAACCGCGTATTCCCAATTGATCTCCGGCCCGGCCGGCTGGATCGTATTCCGTGGCAGAAAATCGCGCAGCGGCGGCGTATCGTCAAGACCCGTAGCCGCGCCTAAAGAGGTATCGCCCTGCGTATTGCGCTGGCTCTCTCGATAGGTTCGCGGCCTGCTTACGGCTGTACCGGTGCTGGCCTTCATCGCCATCGCGGGTACCAGTTGCGGAGTCCCGCTCTCAACCGATTCGGCATCCGCCAGCGGCGCCGGCGCCTCTTCGGGCTTTTCTATACCCGTTACATTGTTACGTTCTTTCCAATAATCTCTGGTAAGTAGCGAGTCTTTATCCGGAATCACATCGCTGATTCGCATCCCGGCGTGCCACGGAAAACGCCCCGGATCGGCCACATTTCCGCGCAGCGTCACGGCATTTTCAAAACGCGGCACGATCGGCAGCAGCCGGATAATGTCCCCGTTGTCGAGCTTCGTCTTGAGCCCGGAGCCCGTCGTGGAAATACGGCGGATCTGAAGGCCTGTCCCATCCGCCACCCTTTCCAGTACGGCATTCTGGGCCGCCGCTATCGCCGAAAGTCCTCCTGCCATCTGCAGCGCGTCCTTGAGCGTTGTGCTGTCTCTGAGTTCATAAATTCCCGGCCGCTCCACGCTGCCCGCCAACGCTACTCTGGGACCCGCGGGCGGAATCAGAATCACGTCGCCGCTCCGTAATTGCTCATCCCTCGAGGTATCGCCCCTCATCAGTAAGTCGTAAAGGTCGAAGTCGCAAATCGTCTGATCACCGCGCCGCAACTGGATATTCCGCATCGAGCCGCGCGAGGTTGGTCCGCCAGACGCAAATACCGCATTGACCAGTGTCGTCAGTGAGCTCACCGTGTAACTGCCCGGCTGTCGCGCATCGCCCACCACGAAAATCTGTATCGATCGCAGCCGCCCCAGCGTGACGCTCAGATCGAAATTCTTGTACGATCGCATCATCGCGGCCTTCAATACTGACGCGACCTGGCCGTAAGGCAAACCCGCCACCGCAATCGGTCCAATGTCGGGAAGCACGATCTGCCCGCGCGTATCCACAACGAAACGCCGCACGAAATTGAGCTGTCCCCAAACATTGATCTGCAACTCATCGTCCGGCCCGATCACGTAATCCGGTCCAACCAATGCTCGATTACTCGGCAGGAATGTTGCGGGAACATGGTCGAATAGCGAAGCACCGAAAATCGGCAAACTCTTGCCTGTACTCTCGGCGACATACTTCTGAAATTCCGTGGGCGGTTCTTTCACCCGGTACGGTCTGGTATTCGGCATCAGCGGATTATGCGCTGTGCCCGATGGAAAGATCTGGCCTTGCGGATAGGCTTGTGAATAGGTCTGCGGGTAGAGCTGTGGGTAGGAAAGATCGTATCCAGTCCCCTGGTCGAGCGTCATGCCCTGCTGCATCGGCATGCCCTGTGTTCCCAGCGCATTCCCCATGCCCATGCCTATCCCCGTCCCTGTTCCCACGCCTTGTGCGGAAAGACACGCCGCCGAGTTGGCATTTTCCGGTAGATTGCACAAATAAGCGAGCTTCTGCTGCTGCGCTGTCGGCGTAACCTGCGATGGCGGTGTAAAAAGAGTGTCTGCCGAACGATCGAGTAACTGGGCGTAGGCGGCCGTCGTGAGCGTCAGAAACAACAGAAGACGTAGCATCTAAATCCGTCTGTTAGTCATTGTGAGGCTCGCAAGCCGGGATAGCCAGACCCTACCAGCGGGTTTTACAGTGCTTTTACAAATTCGCAGCGAAACACATTACTGCGGCAACGACAACAGATACGTCATAATTGCATCTTCCTCGGTCTTCGAAAAATGATACGGAGGCATTACCGAGCCTGGAGACAACGCCTGCGGCGCCGCAAAGTGGCGGAGGATCCAATCTTTGCTCCGCCGCGTTGCTACGCCATTGAGCGATGGCCCGATCTCGCCGCCGCTTCCGTTTACGCGATGGCAGCTACCGCAAGCATGCGCCGTGTAGACCTCCGCTCCATCGATCAATGGTTGCGGCGCTTGGTCGAGTTCCCGTCCATGTTCGGCAGTAAGCTTTGCCAGCAAAACCGATAACGCATTTAACTCCGCCAGTGAAAGATGGGAGGCCCCGTTTTTTCCGTGCGCCGCTCCCCGGTTTGACTGGTTGAAATGAACAATCCGCCATTCTCGCGGCTTCTGCAAATCCGCTCCGGCCAGATTCGGGCCTTCTTTCGGCCCGCCGCTCACCAGGTTGTGGCAATCCGCGCACTTCTCACGCCGGAACCACCCCAATCCCGCAAGCTCCTCGGGTGTAAACTGCGTAGCTTGTGTAGAAATTCCTTCGAGAGCCGCCGGCGCCTCCTGATGCGGGGAACTGGCGATTGCTCCCGCAGTAAGCGCCCCCCAGAGCGCCGTCGCCAACAGCAGAATCCCAATTGCGGTAATCCGCTGCCGGACACGCCGCACCCTCGTCCGGTCCAGAAACGGCACCGCGAACAGCGCCAGTATCGCCAGGGTAGGAAGTCCGATGCTCCCGATCGGCTCCAGCGAACCCCGAAACAGCTTCAGCATCTGAAAAAGAAATAGAAAATACCAGTCCGGCCGAGGTACGTAACTGGTATCCGTCGGATCTGCCATTCGTTCGATAGGCACGTTTAGGAAAGCCGCGGTCGCGAACAGGATCGAGAACGTAATAAAGATCGCCAGAACATCTCGAAACGCTTGCCGCGGATAGAATTTGGTATTGGGTCCAAGCGGTTCCGCTCCCGGCGTGACCCCATGCCGCCGGACCAGATACAA
The DNA here is from genome assembly GCA_025924475.1 of Bryobacteraceae bacterium. Classification (GTDB taxonomy): domain Bacteria; phylum Acidobacteriota; class Terriglobia; order Bryobacterales; family Bryobacteraceae; genus Bog-105. Next base: position 5,726 of record JAICIH010000062.1, on the reverse strand, counting down.
ATGGAATCCGATCAGCACCGTCGTAGCAGCTGGCAGGATCAGCACATGCAGCGCGTAGAAACGCGACAAAGTAAGTGCTCCCAACTGCTCGCTCGCTCCCGCCAGCTTTACTAAGTAAGGACCGGCCCACGGCGCCTGGGAGGCGATGCGTACCGTCACCATCGTCGCCCAATACGCCCGGTTATCCCATGGCAGCAAATACCCGGTAAGTCCAAAGGCGAGCGTCAGCAGTAGCAGAAGCACGCCCACTATCCACGTGACCTCCCGCGGCTTCTTATACGCCCCGTATAGAAAAACCTGCGCCATGTGAAGCGCGACGCATACCACCATGAAACTCGCGCCCCAATGATGTAATCCCCGGATCATTTTGCCGGCCGTTACTTCGCGCATCACGTACGCGACGCTCCGGTAGGCCTCGTCATGCGAGGGCGTGTAGTTAATTGCCAGAAGAACGCCCGTAAGCGCCTGGGTTAAAACCAGGAATAACGCTACGCTGCCGAACACCTGCGGCCACCCCGCCGAAGCAGGAATATCTTCCATCAGGAAGTGGCGTATGCTTCCGCCCACGCCTGTGCGGCTCTCCAGCCACACCCAAAACGGGAACTGGCGAGCGTTCCGCGCGCCCTTCGCAACACCACCTGGAATCACGGGGCTGTTCCCGCTTTGCTCCACCGGCTCTTGAGCCACGCCTAAGACTCCGCGGAAGCCTTGGTTTTACCCAGCCACAATCGCGCGCCTTCGATTTTCGTGACGTATTGATCCAGCGGCCGCGTGGCTGGCCCGCGGAGTACTTCGCCACTCCGGCTGAATGCCGAGCCGTGGCACGGGCACGCGAATACTCCGGCCTTCGTGTCCCAATGATAGGCGCATCCTAAGTGCGTACACAGCGGTGCGAATACCGTGACATCGCCGGGCGCGTCTTTTACTACCCAGGCGCTGTCTTTTGTGCTGCGGACAGACCAGCCGTCCACCCGATTTCGTACAAATGTGATTTGCCTCGGCGCACCTGCTGGCAGATTCGAAATATCCCCGGCGTCCACCCAATCGCTCTGCGCCTCGTTGCGAGGCGAGCCAAATAAATAAAACCCGGCTGGAAGGCCGAGCGCCGTCGCCACCAGGCCGGCTAAAACGTAAATAGCAGCTTCACAAAAAGTTCTGCGTCCCGCTTGCATACGCCCCATCTTAGGGAGCAATTGCAATGTGCGCTGTTGCGAACCTGTAAAGCTTTCGAAAAAACGCTGCCGCGCTTTCTCGTCTGCCGGAAATATGTGTTCCCTTGAAGTGAATACAAATGCCGCTGTTTGCCGCCGGGCTGTTGCTGCTTAGCTTGGGATCGCCGTACGTTCCGCTGGATAGCTGGATTTATCCCGCTCTCGATCGGCTGAATGCGCTCGGCTATGCACCCGGTGCGGAGAGTCTTGCCAAGCCCTGGACCCGATCGCAATGCTTGACACTCACGAACCAAGCCGCCGCTATTTCCCAGCGCCGTCCAAACGAAGAGGCGGCGCGTCTCATCTCCGCTCTCGAGAAAGAATTCTCGTTCCGCCCGGATAACGTCAGCGGTGCGCGCCTCGAATCGATATATACGCGTTTCCTTCAGATCGCCGGGCCGCCGCTCGCCGACGGCTATCACTTTGGCCAGACCATAGTCAACGACTACGGCCGGCCATTCGGGCGCGGCTCCAACGCGATCGCCGGCTTTTCCGCCTCCGCCACATTCCACCGCTTTTCGGCATTCTTCCGTGGCGAGTATCAAGGCGCTTCCGGACTCCCGTCGTACTCCCTCCCGCAGCGGACTTTTATTGCACAAGTCGATCAAAACCCATTGCAGGCCGCCGTCGATAAAACGTTTACAAATCGCTTCGATCCGCTCGAAATGTATCTGGGTGCACAGCTTGGTCCATTCAACGTGACCTTCGGCAAGCAGAGCCTGTGGTGGGGACCCGGCGAGCAAAGCGCATTTCACTTCAGTAACAACGCCGAGCCGGTTTACATGCTGCGCGCATCTCAAACCAGCCCCATTGTGCTACCCGGCCTCTTCCGACATCTCGGTGCCATCCGCACTCAATTCGTCGTCGGCCGTCTGACCGGCCATCGCTTCCCGCCGAAGCCGTTCTTTAATGCCCAAAAAATCACTCTCCAACTCACTCCCGATTTGGAGCTCGGGTTCACGCGCAGCGCCATCTTCGGCGGCGTCGGCCATCCCTTAACGGCCGGTTCCATCGCCGCTAGTTTCTTCAGCACGGTAAGCGGCCGGGGCCGCGATCCGGGCGATCGCCGAGGTGGCTTCGATTTCAAATGGCGCGTGCCGGGCTTGACCCGCTATCTCACCGTTTACTCCGATTCGCTTGCCGACGACGATCCGAATCCACTCGATAACCCGCCCCGCGCCGCCTGGGCGCCGGGCCTCTACATCTCGCAATTGCCCGGTCTTCCGAAACTGGATGTGCGATTCGAAACGTATTCGACCTGGCTCTATGCCAAAGATCATGGCGGCGGCTTCATTTATTGGAACAACGTCTATCACGATGCCTATACCAACAACGGTGTCTTATTAGGTAGCTGGATCGGCCGCGACGCCCGTGCCTACACGGCTTCGTCCACCTACTGGTTTTCAGCTCGTAACAAAATTGGCGCGGCCTTGCGGCAAATCAAAAGCGGGCCGAACTTCCTTCCCGGCGGCGGCACCCAAACCGACGTCTCGGTGAAGGCGGAATGGCTGATGCATCGCGATTGCCAACTGAATGCTTTCGCGCAGGTGGAACGCTATTTCGTCCCCATCTTGGGCTCCCCGCGGCACAACTTCACGGCCGCATTGCAGTTCACCTTCTTTCCGCATGACTGGAGCCACTAGCTGACAGCTAATGGCTGATGGCTGACAGCTCCCCGTCCCTTTTTACAAGTCTTTTACTAGCCCTTTGCACCTCAAATGCCATACCGCGGATATCCTCCGAATGGATGTACGCCGCTGCTTTGAAACGCATTTCTTCTGATCCGCCGGAAATTCCGCCCGCACACCTCCCCGATCCGCTGGGCGCGTCGATTCCGCTGCCGCATCACCACGTCTTGTTTCCCTTTGGATTTCCCGTCCAGATTAAGACCAACGAACTGGCGATCATCCGCGCGGCCGAACTGAGTTGGGCGGCCTTCCCACAGCGCTTTCGCGAAGCTCCTCTGCAACTTCGCGTTGTCGTGTCCGATTCCTCCAGCACCCGCCGCCCGCCCACTCCGGTTGTTCGCGCCCAGGCAAACCTCATGACCATGATTGCCGATTCGCAAAACTTTGCCTGCTGCGACCTGGCCAACGGTTTTTGTTTCGCCAATCTTTCGAAAGCGGCCCTGCTGCATCGCGACTATCTTCGCTATCACTTTCTGGAAGGGAGCGTTTATGCGCTACTCGATACCCAGCACGTCGTCTCCGTACATGCCGCGTGTGTTGCAAAAGAGGGACACGGCGTTCTCTTTGTAGGCGAGTCCGGAGCTGGAAAATCGTCGCTTGCGTATGCCTGCGCACGGCGCGGCTGGACGTACATCTCGGATGATGCGACTCGTTTGGTTCGCCGTCGTCCGGGCCGGCAAGCCCTCGGCAATCCGCAGAATTTCCGTTTCCGTCCCGCCGTTACCGCGCTGTTCCCCGAATTACGCGGCCGCGTCAAACTGCGAAATGGAAAACCAACAGTCGAAGTAAGAACGGAAGCGTTGTCGCACTTAGTAACTGCACAGGAATGCACAGTCGACTATCTCGTCTTCCTCGACCGCCGCGCGCAGCCGGACGGTCCTCCCCGGCTCGTCTCCGTTTCCGAAGAAGAATGTCTGCGCGGTCTGTACACGAGCCCATGGCCGCCGGAGCTGTCGGTTCACCAGGAACGCTTTACCGCGGTGGAGCGCCTGTTGAAGGCCCCCCGCTTTCGTATGAACTATCTGGAATTCGATCCGGCCATCGATCTCCTCGAACAAACCATCCTGCAGGGGTAATGCATGAAGACGCTGATTCTGCTGCTGGGCTCCTCAGCTCTGCTTCTCGCGCAAGTTTCCTCCGGAACCTTCTACGGATCGATCGAAGATCCCTCCGGAGGCCTGCTCGCCGGAGCCAGCGTGGAAGTCCGTCAGGAAAAAACCGGATTCGTGCGCCGCACCTCCACCGGCACAACCGGCCTCTATCGTCTTCCCGATCTCGCGCCCGGCGTCTATTCGGTTACGGTGCAGCGCGACGGCTTCCGCACTTCCATGGCCCCGCGCGTCTCGCTCGAAATCAACCAGCAGGCGCGTCTTGATTTTCGCCTGGAAATCGGCCAAGCCCGGGAAACGGTCACTGTCTCCGCCGCCGCTTCGCCGCTGCAAACCGCCGACAGCTCCGAAGGCTACCGCTTCGATTCGCCGACATTTACGCAACTGCCGCTCGATGGCCGCAATGTGCTATCGCTCGTCACCGTCGGGCCGGGAGCAATTCCACGCCAGCTTGGGGGCCTTGTTCACGATTCCGACAACGATGTTCAGCAGGGGTCGCGCGGCTCCGTCGCGTTAAATCCGCCTATTAACGGCGCGCGTCCCTCTATGAATACCTATCTGCTGGATGGCGCTTACAACACCGACCGCAACACTTTCGCTAACGTCATCATTCCTCCTATGGATGCCGTCGAAGAATTCCGTATTCAGTCTTCCCTCGCCGCCCCGGCCTTTTCCCAAGCCGGCGGCGGCGTCATTGACATCGCTACGAAATCCGGCGGCCGCGATTTCCATGGCAGCGCTTTTGAATTCCTGCGCAATGAAGCGACGGATGCTCACAATTTCTTCGACGACCCTACCCTCGCTCGCCCCATTTTCCGCCGCAATCAATTCGGCGGCAGCTTAGGCGGTCCCTTGCCTCTGCCCTCGACGTTCTTCTTTGTCGCCTACGAAGGCGTGCGTTCCAAATCCGCGAAATCGTCGGTTCAGTTGGTTCCCGATGCCGATCTCCGCTCCGGCAACTTTCTCGGCGCCAGCACGATTTACGATCCGCTCACTCCCTCTCCGCGCGTACCTTTCTCCGGCAATCTGATTCCGGCCGCGCGTATCGATCCCATCGCCGCCAAATATCTGTCTCAATTCGAGCCGCTGCCGAACCGCTCCACCGGTTCCGGAAATAACTATCTCGATGCAACCCCTTCGGACAGCAATCATGACAGCATTTCCGGCCGCATCGATCATCAATTTCGTACTGCCGGTTTGCTGTTCGGCCGCTACACCATCAACGACGAGCGCGGCGACTTCGCCGGAAGCTTTCCGCTGCGGCCGACTTCCGAACGCCTCCGCGCCCAGCAAATCACTCTCGGCCACACATTTGCCAGAACAAATTGGATCAACGAGTTCCGCACTTCATTTACGCGCCTGCGCCTCTTCGATGTTCCGCTGAGCGCCTTTCACGAAAACACGGCAGCCGATTTGGGAATCGCCAATCCTCCTACCGATCCCTTCGCGTTTGGCCTTCCCTATTTCCTCCTCACCAATTTTTCGACCGTTACCGACGATCCAACTCTCCCCCAAACTCAACGCGACAATACCTGGAATGTCGCCGATGCGCTTTCTTTCATTCGAGGCCGCCACACTTGGAAAATCGGTATCGATTGGACCCGTTTTCAACTGAACTATCAGCAAAGCAACCTGATTCGCGGACGATACACCTACACCGGCGCTTTTACCGCCAGTGACCTCGATCCCGGCTCGGGCAATGGACTCGCCGATTTCCT
>JAICIH010000061.1 GCA_025924475.1 Bryobacteraceae bacterium | reverse complement strand
TCGGGAAATTTGACGACTTTGTCCTCGATCGATGGACAATACCGCGGCCCGACGCCTTCGATTTGACCGCTATAGAGCGGCGAACGGGGAATCGCCTCGCTCAGAATCCGATGTGTCTCCTCAGTAGTGTATGACAAATAACATTTAATTTGTTCGCGGTCGATCTTCTCTGTAAGAAAGGAGAAGGGAGTCGGAACGCGATCGCCGGGCTGCTCTTCGAAGCGGGACCAATCGATCGTGCGGCCATCCAGGCGCGGCGGAGTCCCTGTTTTCAGACGTGTCCAGGGAAGGCCCAAGGTGCGAAGCTGCGCGGCTAGTGTATTGGAGGGAGGCTCTCCGTTACGGCCGCAGGCATATTTCTGTTCGCCTACATGGGCCAGACCATTTAAGAATGTCCCGGTCGTGACGATGACGGCTTCGGCCAACAGATCGCGGCCGTCCTTCAAGCGCACACCAGCCATCTTATTGGAAACAATCAGCAATTCGCCCACTTCAGCCTGCAGGATGCGCAGATTGGGTTCGTTTTCGAGCCACTCGCGCATGCGGATCCGGTATTGCTTCTTGTCGCACTGGGCGCGCGGCGACCAGACCGCCGGGCCGCGGCTGGTGTTCAAAAGCCGGAACTGGATGCCGACCGCATCGGTGAGTTGGCCCATGACGCCGCCGAGCGCGTCAATTTCACGAACCAGATGGCCCTTGGCGATACCGCCGACCGCCGGATTGCAAGACATTTGCGCGATCAGGTCCAGGTTCATGGTGACCATCGCGGCGTTCAGACCCAAACGCGCGCAAGCACGCGCCGCCTCGCAACCGGCATGGCCGGCGCCCACTACGACGACGTCGTACTTCTTCTGCATGGCATTATTTTAGCTGGGGAAAACGATCGTTGAAGATTCTGATAGTAGGCGGCGGCGGCCGCGAACACGCGCTCGCTTGGCGTCTCGCTCAATCGCCGAGCGTGACGAGTGTCATCGCCTCGCCCGGCAATCCCGGCATAGATCATTGCGTGGCGGCCCCCGCAAGTGTCGAAGGCTACGCGGAACTTGCCGAAGCGCAAGGCGTCGATCTGACAGTTGTCGGTCCCGAAGCGCCCTTGGTGGCAGGTATTGTCGATGTGTTTCTGCAGCGTGGATTGAGGATCATCGGCCCCACGCAAGCGGCAGCGCGTATCGAAGGTTCCAAAATTTTCGCGAAGCAATTATTTGAGCGCGCGGGCATCCCAACAGCGCGGCAACTTTCTGAAATAAAGCGCTTTCCTATTGTAATTAAGGCCGACGGATTAGCTGCCGGGAAAGGAGTCGTGATCGCCAAGGACCGCGCCGAAGCCGATGAAGCGATCGCGAAGCTCGGGCCGAATCTCGTGATCGAAGAATTTCTCGAGGGCGAGGAAGTAAGTTTTATCGGCCTCAGCGACGGCGAGAATCTTTGGCCTTTGGCGCCCGCGCAGGATCATAAGCGCGTTTTCGATGGCGATCAAGGTCCGAATACCGGCGGCATGGGCGCCTATACCGACCCGCGCATTCTGACAGCGGCGCAGTCGGGCGAGATCATGGAGCGGATCATGCTGCCCACGCTGCGGCAGATGCGCAAGGAGGGCGCACCCTTCACAGGCTTTCTCTACGCGGGTCTTATATTAACCACCGAAGGGCCGAAAGTGCTCGAATTCAATGCGCGATTAGGCGATCCGGAGACGCAAGCGATTTTGCACTCGTTCCAAGGCGATTTTGCCGACTTTTTAGAGAGCGGGGAACAGGGAAAAGCGGGCTGTTCGGTGTGCATCACACTGGCCGCGGCCGGCTACCCGGATGCGCCGAAAACAGGAGACAAGATAACCGGAATTACTGAAGCAGAAGCAACCGGCGCAACGGTGTTTCACGCTGGAACGATGCGGCTGAAGGGTGACTTTGTTACCTCGGGGGGGGGGGTTTTGGGAGTGACAGCGGGCGGCGAGACCTTGCCGGAGGCAATCCAGCGGGCTTATAAGGCGGCTGCGCACATTCATTTTGCCGGTATGCACTATCGCAAGGACATTGGCCGCAAGGGCCTCAAGCGCTGGTAGACTGCAGAAGAAGAGGCGTGGGGACGTAGCTCAGTTGGATAGAGCGGCCGCCTCCTAAGCGACAGGTCGGCAGTTCGAATCTGCCCGTCCCTACCAAAAGCTCGAGGAGCAATGGAATGCGGCGGCCGCTCTCGAGCGCACAGGGCGTTTGGTGCCCGTTGTGCGCGATCCAGAAATGTCCGGCCGCCTCCTAAGCGACAGGCCGGCAGTTCGAATCTGCCCGTCCCTACCAAATTCGCAAGTCGTCGATCTTGAACTGAGCCGCGACCGCTAGGGAGTCGGTGGGTCAATTTTCGCGTCGGTCACCATTCTCACCGGATCTCTATTCCCCTAGCCCGCAACAACTTGCCGCGATTTTTGACCGCCGCACGCCCGCGCGCGAAACTCGTACGCGAAAGGACATTTCCATCCATGTCAACGCAAGCTCAGATCCAAGCCAATCAGGCTAACGCAAAACTCCCTTGCGGTCCGACGACGATCGAGGGCAAGGCCGCATCCTCTAAGAACCACGTCATCCACGGGCTCTCCTATCGAGGCGGCATGTTCATCCTCCTCCCCTGGGAAAGCGCCGTAGAATTCGACCAGCTCACCCATCGATCTCAAAAATGAATACGGGCCGAAAAACCGCACCGAACTCATCCTGGTCGAGCAAGGTTTACCACCAACAAACGCTAACCGACAGCGTGAAAACACTCCAGGACATCGCAAAGCTAAAAGCCAACAGCTAAAAGCTAAGCGCTAATAGGCGAAAGCTTCCTTACCGTCATGGCTCGGCTTGTCCGGTGGTCCGAATCGGACGATTGTTCTTGAAACGCCGGGGGCGCGTGCGCTATCGTTAACAAAATGCGCAGTATTCTTGTGCCCTTGCTGTCTCTTCTGCTGTTTCCGGCTGCGCTGTTCTCGCAAGAACAGTCCGGCGGAGAAGCGAACCTCGTCCTGCCCGATCTGGCGCAGTCGAGTTTCTTCGGCGGCGCGATTGGCGGCCGGACGCTGCTGTTGTGGGGCCTGATCATTGTTGCGCTCGGGCTGTTGTTCGGCTTGGTCATATATAAACAACTCAAGAATCTGCCGGTCCACAAATCCATGCTCGAAATTTCCGAGCTGATTTACGAGACTTGCAAGACGTACCTGGTGACGCAGGTCAAGTTCCTGGTCATCCTGGAAATCTTCATCGGCGCAATTATCGTTTTCTACTTCGGCGTGTTGCAGCACTTTGCCGCGATCAAGGTGTTCATCATTTTGATGTTCAGCGTGATCGGGATCTGTGGAAGCTGTGGTGTGGCCTGGTTCGGCATTCGCGTGAATACTTTCGCCAACTCACGCACCGCCTTCGCCAGTCTTCGCGGGAAACCGTATCCGTGTTATGACATGCCGCTCAAGGCGGGCATGAGTATCGGCATGCTGCTGATCTGCATTGAACTGGCGCTGATGATGTTCATCCTGCTGTTCATTCCGCGCGATTACGCCGGGCCGTGCTTCATTGGATTTGCGATCGGCGAATCGCTCGGTGCGGCGGCGCTGCGTGTGGCCGGCGGCATCTTTACCAAAATCGCCGATATTGGCGCGGACCTGATGAAGATCGTATTCAAGATCAAAGAAGACGACGCGCGCAATCCGGGTGTGATTGCCGATTGCACGGGCGATAATGCGGGCGATTCCGTAGGGCCGAGCGCCGACGGATTCGAGACCTATGGCGTCACCGGCGTGGCGCTGATTTCATTCATCGTCCTTGCCGTCAACAGCACGCTCGTGCAGAGCCAACTGCTGGTCTGGATTTTCGCGATGCGCGTAATGATGGTGATCTCCTCGGGCCTTTCGTATTTGATCAATGCAGCGATCGCGAAGGCGAAATATAGCCATGTCGATAAAATGAATTTCGAAGCGCCGCTGACGAGCCTGGTGTGGCTCACTTCGATCGTTTCCATCGCACTCACCTACCTGCTTTCCTACCTCATGAGTCCGGACCTGGGCGGCGATTCCACCTTGTGGTGGAAGCTCTCCACGGTGATCACCTGCGGAACGCTGGCAGGAGCGGTGATTCCGGAACTGGTGAAAGTGTTTACTTCGATGGAGTCGGCGCACGTGCGCGAGGTGGTCCATTCTTCCCGCGAAGGCGGGGCTTCGCTCAACATTCTTTCGGGTTTCGTGGCCGGCAACATGAGCGCCTACTGGTTGGGATTGGCCATTCTGATCCTGATGAGCATTGGTTACGGCGTCAGCACGCTGGGCATGGAGAACATCATGATCGCGCCGGCGGTTTTCGCGTTTGGACTCGTCGCATTCGGATTTTTGGGAATGGGCCCGGTGACGATCGCAGTCGATTCGTATGGACCGGTGACGGATAATGCGCAATCGGTTTATGAGCTTTCGACGATTGAACAAATTCCAGGCATTGAAGCGGAGCTGAAGAGAACCTACGGCTTCGACGTAAATTTCGAGCGGGCCAAGGATCATCTCGAGGAGAACGACGGCGCAGGGAATACGTTCAAAGCCACGGCCAAGCCGGTTCTGATCGGCACCGCGGTAGTAGGCGCGACGACGATGATCTTTTCCATCGTGGTCGCGTTGACGCACGGTTTGCGGCCGGATATGCTCTCGAATCTTTCGATCCTGCATCCGCCGTTTCTGTTAGGACTGATCGCAGGCGGCGCAGTGATTTATTGGTTTACCGGCGCATCCACGCAAGCGGTCACCACCGGCGCTTATCGGGCCGTGCAGTTCATCAAAGCCAACATTCGACTCGAAGGCGTTACCAAGGCGTCCGTCACCGATAGCAAAAAAGTGGTCGAGATATGCACCCGTTATGCGCAGCGCGGGATGTTTAATATTTTTCTCGCGGTGTTCTTTGTAACGCTGGCTTTTGCGTTCGTCGAGCCGTACTATTTCATTGGTTACCTGATCTCGATCGCACTGTTCGGCTTGTATCAGGCCATCTTCATGGCGAACGCAGGAGGCGCCTGGGACAACGCCAAGAAAATCGTGGAAACGGAACTGAAGCAGAAGGGCACGGCGCTGCACGATGCCACGGTCGTGGGCGATACGGTAGGCGATCCGTTCAAAGATACTTCGTCGGTCGCGCTGAACCCGATTATCAAATTCACCACACTCTTTGGGCTGCTGGCGGTGGAGCTTGCCGTTTCGCTTTCCAATGAGGGCGGCGCCGTTCTCGAACACATATTGGCAGTAGTGTTCCTGGCGTTATCCATGTACTTCTCGTGGCGCTCGTTCTACAGAATGCGGATTATCGAACGGGATGCCGTGGGTGAGGAAGTAACCGCGGACGTTGCGGCCTGATTCGCGCGCCAGCCGTACGGCGCAGCGTGTCGCGATGCGCCGGGCCATGCATCAGGTGATCGATGGCGAGCCCAAAGTTCTTCACGATCCAATCGCGGTTGCCATTGTCGGGCGTGAAAATTTAGAAACGGAAGATTCCCTAGGCTCGCGCACGATGCGCGCATTCATGGTGGCGCGCAGCCGCTACGCGGAAGATAAATTAGCCGCGGCCGTTCGAAACGGTGTGCGCCAGTATGTCGTGCTGGGAGCGGGGCTCGACACATTCGCATACCGCAATCCTTTTCCGGATGTACGTGTATTTGAGGTAGACCATCCCGCGACGCAGGCTTGGAAGCGCGACCGCTTGCGAGCGGCTGGAATTGAGCTTCCGAAACAATTTGCCTTTGTCGCAGTCGATTTCGAGAAGCAGGCGCTAGATACGGAACTCGCCGCGGCGGGGTTTACACAAGCAGAGCCGGCATTTTTCTCGTGGCTCGGAGTCACGCCATATTTGACCAGGCCAGCCTTCGAGGGAACGGCTCGATTTATCGCTAGCATGCCGGCGGGAAGCGGAGTAGCATTCGATTTTGCGGTGGATCGATCGGCGCTTGGGTTTCTGGAGAGGGCGGCGCTCGATGAATTGTCGCGGAGAGTAGCCGCGGCGGGAGAGCCGTTTCAGCTCTTCTTCGATCCACAGGCTCTCGAGAACGAACTCAGGAGCATGGGATTCTCCGAAGTCGAGCGGTTGAATGCGGATGAGATCAATGCGCGTTATTTCGCGAATCGGTCCGACAAACTGCGCGTCCGCGGCGGTCTGGGGCAGTTGCTCGGCGCTTATATTTTTTGAGCTTTCCAGGCGCCGCGGCGAAAGAGCGCGAACGCAATCAGAGTGAATACGACATCGGCAACGGGTATCGCTGTGAAAGCGCCTGATGGTCCATAAGACAAGTGAATCGCGAGCAGGTACGCCACAGGAATTTGCACGACCCAGAAGGCGAACAGGTTGATCAAAGTGGGAGTAAGTGTGTCGCCGGCCCCGTTGAACGCTTGTGTGAAAATCATGCCCCAGGCGTAAGCGACGTAGCCGAAACCCAGGATCGTGAGGCATGTCACCGCGGTGCGAGCAACGCCCGGTTCGGACGAGAAGATCGATACCAGCGGCGCGGGAAAAAAGAGAAAGGCGCCGGAAACAACCAACATGTAGATCATGTTGTAAAAGCCGGTGCGGTACACGGCCTTTTCGGCGCGCTGCGGCTTGCCCGCGCCCAAGTTTTGTCCAACCAGCGTGGCGGCGGCATTGCTCAGTCCCCACGCCGGAAGAATCGTAAAAATGATCATGCGAAACGCAATGGTATAGCCGGCAATGGCGGCGCTGCCGAAAATCGAAACAATGCGGACGAGACCCAGGTAGCTGCAGGTAACAACGAGAAGTTGAAGGATGCCCGTGATCGAGACCTTCAGCAGTCTCCACAAAACCGAGAGATCCAGGCGGATGTGGCGAGGGCGCACCACCACGCGATGTTTGCCGGAAGAGAGCTGCCAGAGCTGATAGAGAACGCCGATGCTGCGTCCGGTGGTGGTGGCGACGGATGCTCCCAATACGCCGAGGCGGGGGAATGGCCCCCAACCGTTAATGAGGCATGGATCCAGCACGATGTTGATGCCGTTGGCGATCCAGAGAGCGCGCATGGCGAGTGTGGCGTCACCGGCGCCGCGGAAAATCGCGTTAATTAGGAACAAAAGAAAGATTGCGGCCGAGCCGCCCAGCATGACTTGCGTGTAGCGGGCATTGGCTTCAATGGACGGAGTTGCTCCCATTAGGCGCAAGAGAGAAGGCGCCCGTGTGATGCCGATAACGGCGACAATGGCGGAGACGACCAAGCCGAGCAGAATCGCTTGTACAGCGGTTTTGGAGGCGCCCTCCGGGTCTTTTTCGCCGATGCGGCGGGCGATGAAAGCGGTGGTCGACATGCTCAGGCCAAAGGCAACGCCAAACACCAGAGTTAATAGCGATTCGGTCAGACCCACCGTGGCGACGGCATCCGCGCCGAGGCGTGAAACGAAAAAGACATCCACGATTCCAAACAGGCTCTCCATCGCCATTTCGAGAATCATGGGAATGGCCAGCAGGACGATACCGCGGCGGAGATCGCCTTCGGTAAAGTCCTGATGAGTGCCGAGAAGTGCTTCCTTAAGCATGCGAGAGAGGGATTCCCCAATGATAGCGGTGCTATGCTCGCGGTCGATGCAGGCGAGACGAGAATTCCTGAAGGGAGTAGCGGGCGCGATGGCGTTGCAGATAGGTCCACCGAAGCAGGCAAAGGTGATTTCGAGCGTGATGCTATGGGCGCTGAAGGGAACTTTCGAAGAGAAAGTGTCGGCCGCGGCCGAGGCGGGATTGCAGGCGGTGGAACTGGTCGATGAGCAGGTGACTTGGTCCGATGCGGAAGTGACAAAGTACAAACGGCTGCTCGAATCCTACAGACTGCGGCCCGATACGGTGGTTGGGCAACGGGAATGGACGAAGCGGCCGGTGACGATGGTGAATCCGGCGCACCGTGAGGGATTCCTGCTGGATGTGAAGACGGCCATTCAGTGGGCCAAGAAGCTCGACGTGCCGCAAGTGATTTTGCTCAGCGGAAACGAGCAGCCGGGTCTCTCGCGCGAGCAGCAATACGAGAGCCTTGTGGAGGGCGCGAAGCAGGCGACCGAGCTAGCGGCGGCGGCAGATGTCACGCTGATTCTCGAGAATTTGAACAGCAAGGTCGATCACAAAGGATATTTTCTGACGAGCGCAAGAGAAGCGCTGCGGGTGGCGAAGGAAGTGGACAATCCGCACTTCCGTTTGCTGTTCGATATTTATCACGAATATGTACAGAACGGCGACCCGATTCCGGCGATCAAAGAAGCCGAGCCTTACACCGCGGTATATCACGTGGCGGACGCGCCCGGGCGGCACGATCCGGGTACCGGCGCGATGAAATGGCCTGACATTTATAAGGCGATCGGGAAGTCGGGGTATGCGGGATATTTGACCTTCGAATATTTGCCTGTTGGGGATCAGGTGGCTAGTTTGATCAAGGCTGTGACAGAGATGCGGAAAGATTTGAATTCGGCGGGTGCCGCGGCGAGTTGAAGATAATCGAGACGGCGGCGCGGCGCCAATCCTGCCGGGTCCAAACGTCCTTCATCAAACCGCGGGCGTCATGCTCGTTGGACCTTCGCAGAACATGGCCCAGTTCGTGAGCGAGCGAATAACCGAGAACTCGATAAAAGGACGCGTTTGCCGTGCGACTCACGGCTTCCATACGATCGGCGTATAACGTGATCTGGGTGCCGCGCTGAGCGCAAGGCAGCGAGTAGGCGAGGGCGCGAGCGGGAAACCCGGGCGGGGCATGCGGCAGGATTTGGGCACGGATCACAGCGGGCGTGGGGGATTGGATACAGCCATCCAGGGCAGAGGCGCTAAAGTCGCTGCCTAGCGGTTTTCCATCGACAGAAGTTGCCGTATCCAGCCGGATGGCGATTCCGGCGCGGGCGAAGATTTCGACAGCGAGCGCCTGGGCCGGTTCGAGCGTTCCGGTCCCTACGTTGGCGAAATCATAAATAGCGACGTTCGAGGCCGGGCAGGCCGGCCAAGTTAACGCGACCAATAACCAAGGCGACCAATAGGATTTCTTGCCGAACATGTCAGGCCAAATTTCGTGGAAGCGAGCGCCTGTCTCAATGCGCGGGAAGCCATTTAAGGGAAGCAGATTGTCATCTCATGACTTGCAGAAAACAAAAGAGATCCGCGGCCGGATTATCTTGGGTACGGATTTGCAGAGCCCGCAATTTCTGTTACACTTTTCCCGACAACGGAGGAAATGATGCCGGAAACCTCCAAACTCGTCCGTTTCGGAGTATTCGAACTCGACCTGAGTTCGGGCGAATTATTCAAAAGCGGGCGCAGGCTACGGCTCCAGGAGCAACCGTTCCGTATTCTGAGTCTTTTGCTCGAGCAGCCGGGCGGCGTGACGACGCGCGAGCGCCTGAAGCAGACGTTGTGGCCGGCGGATACGTTTGTGGATTTCGATCGCAGTTTGAATGCGGCGATTGCGAAGCTGCGTCAGGCGCTGGGCGATTCCGCGGAAAACCCGCGATTCATTGAAACGGTGGCTCGACGGGGCTACCGTTTTATTGCGCCGATAGACCGAGGCGGCATCGCCACACCGCCGGTCCCGATCGCACCAGCTAAAAACCGGACAGGCTTGGCGGCCGCGATTGCAGTCGTGGTATTGGTTACGGCCCTGGGTCTGTGGCTGGGCTGGAACCGGACTGGACGAAATGCACTCAATCGAAGCTCGTTATCGCGGCTGACGAACGACGCCGGGCTGGCGATGGACCCGGCCGTTTCTGCCGACGGCAAACTGCTCGCGTACGCCTCAGATCGCGCAGACGGCAAGAATCTGAACATCTGGATTCAACAACTCGAACCGCCGGGAAATGCGATTCAACTCACACATGAGGATGCCGATACACGCCAGCCGTCGTTCTCACCCGATGGAACTCAAATCGTGTTCCGTTCGGGACGCGACGGCGGGGGCATCTATGTGATTCCCGTGATCGGCGGGCAAGCGAGGCGGATCGCGGCGAAGGGGCGGAGCCCGCATTTTTCTCCCGACGGGCAGTGGATCGCTTACTGGTCCGGACTAAACGCTGCCAGTATTGTGACCGGGGAGAGCGGGGGGCACCTCTACATTGTTCCTGCCCGTGGCGAAGCCCGCCGGATTGGCAAGGATATTTCTGTTGCTGTGGATCCGATTTGGAGCCCGGACAGCCGGCATCTGCTCGCATTTGGCCCGGGCGTCGCTCCGAAAGAGCGGATGGACTTATGGCTCATCTCGATTGCAGACGAGCCATCGCATCCAACAGGGATTCTCGACGTTCTGCGGAGACAGGGGTTCTCGTTCGGAGTAGAGCGATTACCTCATCTCTCCCAATGGACGCGGGATGCCATTCTTTTTTCGGCATCCTATGATGACGCAGTCAGCGCGTGGCGGATGCCGGTTTCGAATTTAGGTCAAAGCAGAGGACCGGCGGAGCGCCTTACTTTTGGGACGGCGCTCGAGGTGTCGCCGGTTCTTGCCGCGAACGGCGATTTGATATTTGCGGGCCTGAATCTGACATGCTCTATCTGGTCACTGCCGCTCGATGCAAACCATGGACGAGTTACCGGTGAGCTCAGGAAGCTGACGGACGGGCCGTTTGACGTGATGCCCTCAATTTCCGAAGATGGGCGCAAGCTTGCCTTTACCTCTAGTGCGCGAGGCGAACCTGTGGGCGCGCGCGGGATTCGTTCCAAGGGCGTGGGGCAATTCACCACATTCCAGGTGCGTGTGAAGGATCTTGTTACCGGCAAAGAAGTCACTGTTGCGGATGCTGAAGGCGAGGAGCAGCGCGCGACGATTTTTGCTAAAATGCATCCGCAAATCTCGCGTGATGGAACACTGGTCGCCTACTCGACAACCGATCGGAATGCGATTTATATTGCTCAACCAGGAGGCGAATCGCCGCGGCTGTTGCCGGGCGGCGCGAGAGGGTTTGTTTGGGAGTGGTCGCACGATAACAAGCGCTTGCTCTTCAGTGAAGAACAGCACGACATTCTGTATCAGTCCGATCTGATGACGGGCCGGCGAACAGTATTGTTGAAGAAAGCCCCGTACACTGTCTTTCAGCCGAAATTTGCTCCGGATGGGAAGGCGCTCGCTTTTATCGAGTGCGATACGAAAAATCCCGGCACGGAATGCCGCATTTTCGTGGCAAAGCTCGCAGCGGACGGCTCCCTGGAGGCGGAACACTGGATGGAAGTGGATCATCCGACACCGTGGGACGATAAGCCGCGATGGGCGCCGGATAGCCGGTCGATTTATTTTGTTTCCGACCGCGATGGCCACTTCTGCCTGTGGATGCAGCGGTTAAACGCGAATAAACTGCCAATCGGCAAACCGGCGCCAATTTATCATTTTCACGATTCCCGGCTGGCAATGATCAATGTGGGAACCCACTCGCTCGAGATTGATGTGGCGCGTGACAAAATCGCTATGGCGTTGGGGGATCTAACGGGGAATATCTGGCGCCTTAGGCACGAGGCCAATTGATCAATCGTCTTTTCTGCCAAACGGGGCGACGGAGAACCACGCAAATTGCAGTGTGTGATTGTGCTCGGAGACGATGCCATTCCGCTGCGGGACGTATTGATGCAGATAACCGAACTCAAGCCGATTGGATCGGGTGAGTTTGTAAGTTAATGCGGCGTAAGCGCGATTTTGATCCAGATAGCGAATCCCGCGATTGCCGCCGAAGTGAATGAATGGCTCATCGTAGATCGCTATTCCGAAAGGTTTGCCCTTCGACGGCGCGATCGGAAGCGGGATATCGGCACGCAGCATGTAGCGGAAGCGGTTTCGCATCTCCCAACGATCTGTTCCGACCAGCCGCTGTTCCAATCGCAGCCGGTGCTGCAGCGCGACTTTTTTTACGCCATGCTTAATTAGCGCCTGCTCGAAAACGCGGTGCTCGGGGAATGCAGTTTTCGCGGGCACATCGCCATATGGCGACGTGCGAACGTACGCGTAGCCGGCAGTCAGCATTACGTTCTTGTTCAATTGATAGTTGATCCCCGGCCGTATTAATAATTGCTGCCATGTCAGGCCGGCATTTGCGCGCCTGATTTGCGATTCCAGGTGAATACCCCAACGGTCATTTACCGGATGATCGCCAAAATACATGAACCATGCGTGCAGGTTCGTATCCTGAATGGTTTGCGCACCGGCCAGCGATGGGATGATTGCCGCCAGCGCGGTCCATGCCAATTGCCGCCTTATCATCCCCCCGCGATTTTGCAGGCGACCAGCCAAATTGCAGGCTGCCTGTTTTCAGCAGGTTGCCCGCTCTCAGAAATGGCGCGAGCCAGGATCTCTGTCTGTGTTCGGCCAGGACGTGCCGCAATACGGCCGGCGCTACTGGACGCGCTTCAGTTTTTGGTTTTCAATAGCTCCGGAATCCACTGTTTCTCCGGTGCGCGAAATGGTTTGAAAGTAAAGATCGTCGTCGGCTGCTTCCATTAACATGAACGTGCGATCCGTATCGAATCCCTTCGCGACATTCGCCGCGCGGCGAAGATCGTGACGCCGTAATTGTCCGGCGCTGCCCAGAACAAAATAGTAGATGCTGCCCTGTGGTTTTATCCGTTCGTAAACGTGTTCATGACCAGAGAGCACGATATTTACACCGTTTTTCTGTAGAATCGGCTCCATTCTGCGCCTGAGATCGGTATCAGGGCCGTGATAGCGTGCGTCGGAATAGAGCGGATGATGAAAGAAGCAGATTTTCCATTTGGCTCCCGACGCGGATAACTCTTTTTGCAGCCACTCCATCTGCTGCGGATCAAAGTACGTACTATCCAATGCAAAGAATTCGACATCTCCCTTTTTGATCGTGTAATAGCGCTGGCCATTCATATTGAAGGGCTTGTAATAACGCTCATTGGGATCGTCATGGTTGCCAAGCGAAGCATAGAATTTCACGCCAGAATCCAGCAATACTTTATATGGATCTTCGAACTTGCGCTTGAAGTCTTCAGGAGTTTTGCCGCCGTAGATGTTGTCTCCCAGCATAAGAACGAAATCAAACGGAAAGGTTTGATGCGCCTCCGCCATCAACGCGCCCACTTCATACTGCTCTTTCCCACCGGTGCCCGTATCGCCAATGACCGCGAACCGAACAGCCTTGGGCTTCTCCGGCAATTGGAGTTTTAGCGCGTAGGTCTGTGTTTGTGCGGTGGTCGGCGGCGGCGAGCAAGCCGTTAGCAAAACGCTAAGCGCCACCGTACTAACAGTTAAATTTCGCATCTTTTTATTGGCCGTCTTCAGATATCAGGGAATAGCTCGCTCGATAAAGTCGACGATGAGGTTTGCCCTGGCATCGCGAAGCACAAGATTGTGGCCAATGACACGATATTCGAGTTCCTTCGGCAGCGAGGGAAGATTTTGGAGCAAGGTGGGCGGCATAGACTGTAACGGTATCGATGCAGGATAAGCATCATTGATATGGATCGTAATAGAAACCGGTTCAGCACGGGCGAGACTACGCCTCATCTGTGCCGCATCCGGGTTGCGCCAGGCAAGCCGAATGAGCCGTAGAAACTCAGCGCTGATTTCCGGAGTGAAGATGTCGCCTCTTCTTGCAGACGGGCGCAACGAGCGAATCCTCTGTGCCAGCTCGCGCTCTTGATTGCTCATTTTGCCAGACGAATCCGTAGGTTTCTGTCTGGGCATACCGGCGGCGGCCTCGTTGCGCAATTTTACGTACGCCGCTAGGCGCTGCTGGAAGCCGGCAATATGCTGCGCGCCTATGTTGACACGCTGTCCGAAGGCAATAGTTACAGAACAGGCCAGCAGGGAGGCGTAGAATACCGCTTTGTTTTGAATGATTCTACTCATCGGCCGCCGAAACTATCTCGACTTTCTGCTCGATTACTTGTTGGACGACATCCTTCACCGCATCTTTCACTTCGTGGCGAACAGCCTCTTCTATTTCGGCCGGATCGAGATTCACATCAGCGCCGTCGGGTGTAACTTCCTTGAGCGCCTCATCGAGCACGGGCGCAATGGGAACGAGTTCCTTGGTGACAGCTTTCGCAACCTTTTTGGCGATTTTGACGGCCGGGCGGGCATCCTCATTCGCAACTTTAGATTGTTCCGACGCAGCCCAATCTTCTTCAAAAACGTTGAGCATCGCCGTGACGACCGCCCGATGGTTGCAGATGAGTCCTAGCTCCCGACGACCATCGAGCTCGAGCTCGCGCAGGCTCTGGCTGCCGATGAAAACCGATTTGCGATCGCGAATAATCGCGCGGGTGTGCAGGCGCATTTTCCCAAAGTGGCGGACGGGCAAATGAGATTTCTTACCCGACACGCGGCCGATGATGCGCACCGAGACATTTGCATCGAAGCGGTCTTCCAGAAGCCGAATCATCGCAGGGTCGCTGATACGCGGATCATAGATGAGAATTTCGCTCTTCGTTCTTTTGATGAAGGATGAAAGCTGTTTTCGCGCGTTTAGCGGACTAACGACAAAATTCGAAGCGCCCGGTTTATAAGGCTGGCGCTTACTGTCCGCTTCAAAGAGGGCGGCGGCTTCCTGGACGAGATCGCGCTTCTTGGTGATGAGACCGAAGCTGCGGCTTTGGCTGATGTCCTGGTGCGTAAAATTGAAGGCCAGCACAAAAAGTTCGTGGCGATCGATGATAACGAATTTGGAATGGTAGCGGGCGAGGCTGGTGTCGGTGCGTGCAACGGTAACACCGGCTGCAAGCAAACGCATTTCGAGCTTCCGAAGCGTTTCCGCGCCAGACCCGTTCACATGAGCAATGAGTGCGTGGACAGTGACCCCACGCTTAACGGCTTTAATGAGAGACTCTTCGATACCTTTATGATCGAAGCGAAAAATGGCGATTTCCACGCTAGTTTTCGTCCGAGCGATGGAATTCAGCAATGTTCCGACACCATCGCCGGGCTGAATCAGCAGCTTCAATAGACCTCCTACAGCGTTCTGGCCTCTTTCTTGCACTTAAAAGCGCATAACCGCGGGAGCGCGAGGTTCCCGGAAGAATGCTTCATAAATTCAATAAGTTACCAACAGTAATCGCCGTACTAGCCCTGTTAGTTCAGACGGACCTATTTGCAAAAACAGCAGGTACAAACGATGGCATTGCTGTAGAAAGTGCCAGAGGAGCAGCGCGCGGGTTATGGACGCCGACTGATGTTCACTCACGTAATTTGTACTACGGCCCGGGCGGAGCGGATAGCCGGCCGGGGAAACGGTTCACGTTTATCAAAGAAGACTTAGATGGAACCAACCCGAAATTTGACGTTCGAGACGAGAACGGCGTGAAGTGGAAGATAAAGTTAGGCCCCGAGGTGCATGCCGAGACGGCAGCTTCGCGGATTGTATGGGCGCTGGGGTATCACGCCGATGAAGATTACTTCGTCGAAGTGGTACATGTGACGCATTTACCCAAGCGGCTACATCGAGGGCAAAACCTGATCGCAGCAGACGGCGCTATTCGCAACGCGCGACTAGAACGAGAGCCAGGGGACAAAAAGGTTGGCTATTGGAAGTGGCAAAGCGCGCCCTTTACGGGCACACGCGAATTTAACGGATTGCGTGTATTGATGGCCGTCATTAATAACTGGGACCTGAAAAACGTTAACAACGCGATTTACGAGCACGACGGACGACGCATTTACCAGGTCAGCGATTTGGGCGCAAGCTTCGGCACGACAGGAGTGCTGATACGCAAGCAGAAGGCTAAAGGAAATTTACGTGCTTTCCGTCATTCGAAATTCGTCACAAAGGTCACTTCAGAGCGTGTGAGCTTCGCGACTCCAGGTTTGCCGTCATTTCCCTATCTCTTTGCTCCTTGGGATTACATCGCTAGGGCGCGGCTACGCGGGATTGGCAGAAACATAAGCCGTGCTGACGCGAAATGGATGGGCGAACTGTTAGGGCAACTGTCCGCAAAGCAACTCCGGGATGCGTTTCGAGCGGCCGGGTATTCGGAATCCGAAGTGGATGGATTCACCGAAGCCGTGCAAAAGAGAGTGGCAGAACTGAACACCTTGTAAAGGTCAGGAATTAACGATGGGATTCCCGATACCATCGCTCTGATCGAGCTGGAGTTCATGAAGCTCGGAATACAGTCCCTGAGCGCGCAAGAGCTCGTCGTGTTTTCCGCTTTCGACAATTTCGCCGTCTTTTACCACAAAGATGCAATCGGCGCGGCGGATGGTGGATAGTCGATGGGCGATCACAACTGTAGTTTTCCCTTGCATCAAACGGTCCAACGCTTCGAAGACCAGTTTTTCTGAGGCCGCATCGAGTCCGGAGCTGGGCTCATCGAGTATGAGGATCGGAGTGTCGCAGATAATGGCGCGGGCGATAGCGATGCGCTGGCGCTGTCCACCGGAGAGGGTGACGCCTCGCTCACCCACGATCGTGTCGTACCCATCCGGGAGCTTCCGAATAAATTCATTGGCATTGGCCAGCTCAGCGGCGCGCAGTATTTCCGCACGATTGGCACTTGGCTTGCCGTAGGCGATGTTATTCCAGATGGGAGCATGAAAGAGCAAGGTTTCTTGCAGGACAAAGGCGATGTGCCGGCGCAATGATTTCTGCTGCAGACGGCGGATATCGGAACCATCGATTTTGACGAGACCCGAGCTGGGGTCATAGAAGCGGGGAATCAAACTAATGATGGTTGTTTTGCCCGCGCCACTAGGGCCGACAAGTGCCACGAGCTGGCCAGGTTCGATTTTGAAGCTTACGTCTTTGAGAACCGGCGCCTCGGAATCGTAGCTAAAGGTGACTTTGTCGAACTCGATTTCGCCCTTCACGCGCGTCAATTTCCTGGCTCGGGCTACATCCTTTACTTCGCGCTCCATCTCCAGGACTTCGCGAATGCGCTCATAGCCAACGGCAGCTTTCGAATAGGCATCCGTCATTTTCGAAAGTTCCTGCATGGGCTTGTACAGTTTGCCAATGTAAAAAATGAACACGATGAGCGCACCGGGAGAGAGGGTTCCCGCCAAGGCCATCTCGCCGCCAATCAAGAGTACGAGCGCGGTTCCCACGGCGACGATCACTCCGACAAGCGGGGCGAGCTTTGCTTTCAGGCTTCGGGCGCGCAGAGCTATTTCAATACCTTCGAGACTCTGCTCTTCCAAACGGTGCTGCTCGTAGTCCTCCCGCGCGAACGCTTTTACAACGCGTATCGATGAGAGCACTTCCTGCATCACGGAGACGATCTGGCTCTCTTTCTTCCGAACTTCGCGGGACGCTTTCTTGATGCGGCGTGTATAGACGAAGACAATGATGCCGAGCGCCGGCGCGACGGAGAGAGCAATCAGGGTGAAGCGCCAGTTCAGATACAGCATCACGCCGATCATTCCAACCAACATGAGGCAATTAATCAGCGCATCGAGGAGTCCTGAGACGATAAAACTTTGGACCGCGTCGATGTCGCTGGTAACACGGCTGAGTAGATCGCCGGTTTGCGCTTGATCGTGATAGGCAAGCGAGAGCTTCTGAATGTGCGCGTAAACGGCGCGGCGGAGGTCGTGCATCACCCACTGGCCGACGCTAGTGGTTATGTATTTTTGAACATAAGTACAGATTGCGTCTACGCAAGCAATGACGATGAAGGAGATAGCGGCAAGTTTTAAAATTGCCAGCTTGTCCGTTCCGGCGACAGCGGTGATCAGCTTATTGAGCCAGCCGTTTCGAACAGGCTCTGACTTCAGCACGTTGTCCACGACTACTTTCAGCGGCCACGGTTCAAGGAGAGTAGCGATTCCCGCGCCGATAACGGCCAGAATTCCGCCGATTAGCGATTTGAAGTGAGGCCTGAGCAGATCGGTGATTGTAATTTTTCGCAAAAGCCTTCCCTACACCGATCATGTCGGGTTGGTGCAGCTACAGCAATATCCCTTGGGTACAAGGCGTAATAGCCTGATACTGGACCCAATCGTTTCTTAAACTAAACCGCGCTTTCATGCGGACTTTTACACCCGCGGTTCTGGTGTTCAATCGAAGAACTGGCGATCTTCTTCCGCGAGGTGCGATTTCGCCGCTGAAACCTTGAAGGTCACACCCAGGCCCGGGCGGTCCCATACGTCGATGAAGCCTTTTTTGACGATCGGATTGGGCAGGCCTTCGACGATGTCGTACCACCACTCAGGTTGGCCGAATGGATATTCAAACGCGATGTAGTTTTGCGGCAGGGCCGCCGCCATATGAACGTGAGCGGCGAGACCGATCAGGCCGTCGAAGATACCATGCGGGGCGACGAGGATGCCGTGAATGTCGGCGTATTCGGCGATCCATTTGAGCTCGGCGATGCCGCCGACGTCTTCCGGGTCGGGACCGACTACGTCTACCGCCTGCTTCTCGATCAGATCCTTGAAATTCTGCCGTAGATAGATTTGTTCCCCGGTGTGGATCGGAGCGGAAGTGGCCTGCTTGAGATCCCGAAAGAGTTCCGCGTTCGGGTAAGGAGTGTAGTCGCCCGTGAGGATATCTTCGATCCAGGTGATGTGCATGGGCTCGCAGGCTCGCGCAAATGTGACGGCGTCCTTCATTACCCAGCCGGGGCCGCAGTCGAGCGCCAGGCCGACCTCGTCACCCAGCACCTTCTTCATTGCCTCGACGCAGGCGATGACGTGCTTCAGGCCGCGTTCGGTCATGAGGCCGCGATTCGGATGCGATGCACCTTTGCGCGGCTCGTCGTACCACATATCGGGAATTGCGCCCATCATGGCGGGGTTGTGGAAGCCGACGGCCATTTTGATGAGCGTGAAGCCTTCTTTGGCTTCCTTCATCTTCTGCACGTTCTCGGCGTAATCCTGCGGCATCTGGCCCGTCAAGGGCGGACGAAAACCGCCGTTGTAGATGCGGACGCGGTCGCGGATTTTGCCGCCCAACAGCTTGTAGACGGGCACGCCGGCGACCTGGCCGGCGATGTCCCACAGAGCGATCTCGATCGCGCTCACTGCCGAGCCCCACGGCTTGAAAGCGCCCAGCCGCCGGATCTTCAGCATGACGCGTTCGACGTCGGTGGGATCTTCGCCGAGAATGTAGTCCTTATAGAAGAGGACCATCGGCTTGAGATACGCCTTGGTCGATTCGGCTTGACCATAGCCGGAAACACCCTGATCGGTAACGATGCGGATCACAGGGTTACGGCCGATGATGGCGCATCGCAAATCGGTGATTTTGAGTTTTGGCTGGCCGGTACGTTTTTGCTGAGCGGCGAGGGATGCCGCGGCTGCCGTGGCAGACAACGATCCGAGAAAACCTCTGCGTGTCCAAGTGGTCATAAGCTGCTTTGTAGCGCACTCATTCTATACCCGTGCTGGCTCAACTCTCCTCGATTCGCCGCTCATCGTCAGAAAGCAGGGTAAGTTCGGTCCAGTCAAGTTCTTCTTGCAAAAACAGGTAGGTATCCGCTCCGATCGAGTCGTCTGCGCGCATGCGCTCCAGCTCTTCCCGTTCCGCTTGGATTGCCGACAGGCCGAGTTCGCGACTCTTCTTGTTGGCGCGAGCTTCGCACGGGCCTCTCAGGGCATCACGCTGGATCAGGTAGTTGTAGCGCACGTTATCCGCTTCTGTGCCGGCCTGGCCTTCCAGAGCCGTCAAAGCCGCGGTCGCCAAACGGCACCTGCCATGCGCGACTTCCTGTTGGAGAGCGTCGCCTTCGTCCAGCTTTAGCAGCCGAACGAGCGGAACCAGAGTCAGGCCTTGTACAACGAGCGTTGCCAGCACGACGAGGAAGGCGGTTAAAACAACCAGATCGCGTTGCGGAAAGGACGTCGGCAAGGCAATCGCGGTGGCCAGCGTTACGAATCCTCGCATGCCGGTCCAGCCTTCGAATACGGCTCGGCGCCAGGAAGTTGGGTTCGTACGCTTCGTGCGCGGGCGCAACATTTCCCACCATGCGTTCAGCCGGTCGAAGCCAATCACAATGACGAGTCGGGCGATCACGACCGTTATAACCACGGCCCCGGCAAACAGAAGCGATCCTTTCAGGTGCGCTGGGTTCATGCGGCTGATGATGCTTCGGCCCTGTAGTCCCATCAGGAGAAATGCGAAGACATTGAGCGCGAAAACGACCGCACTCCACACCGCGAAGGACTGCACCCGCATCCGCGTTCCCGCGGTGACATCGGCGCTTTGCGCAATGGTCATCGCAAACGCGATCGTGCTCAGCACGGCAGACAACTGCAAATGCTCCGCTGAGATCCAGATCAAGTAAGCGACGACAAATTGCAAAAGATTGCCGCCAAGCGTATTGCGCACGAATCGGTTGATGCGTCTGAAAAACAGCGCACAGACGAAACCGAACAGCAGACCTCCCGGAGCGGCAAGCGCTATCCGGAGTCCCACACCAGCGGTGAGAGCGCCACTCGATAGCACCGCCAGAGCGCCGGTGAAGAGCAGCAGCGCCGTTGCATCGTTAAACAGGCTCTCGCCTTTGAGGACAGTATCGGCGTCTCTCGGAATGGAGACTGCCTTAAGTACGGCGGTTGCGGCTGCCGCGTCCGGCGGCGCCACGATCGCGCCAAGAGCCACGGCAGCCGCAATCGGCAGCCCGATCAGTTTCCATCCGAGTAAGGCCACCAGCGCCGCCGTCGCTACCACGGCGAAAACAGCAAATACGATCAACTGCCGCCGCATGCGCCGTACAGCGCCAATGGGGAAATCATAGGCAGCATCGAGGACGACGGGCGCCATGAATAGGGCCAGTGCGGTCTCCGGTTCGATGGAGATGGC
>JAICIH010000060.1 GCA_025924475.1 Bryobacteraceae bacterium | reverse complement strand
GCCCACAGGGCTGGGGCGGTGTGGACAGACCGGCCGGCAACGAAGGCGGCGCACTGCTCGCGATCGATTACAAAACCGGCAAAACCGTCTGGCGGCACGATTGGCCGAGCGGCAATGGCGTCGTCGGGAATTTGACCACCGCCGGCAACCTGTTGTTTACAAGCAATGGAAATAACTTCATTGCTTTTGATCCTAAGGACGGAAAGATACTTTGGCACGCCGGTTTGACCGCTAACCCGAGCAATGCCCCCATGACTTTCATGGTCGATGGCAAACAGTACGTGCTGATTGCGGCCGCCGATACGCTGTACGCTTTTAGATTGAATTGAGCGGATCGCGGCTAATTGGCAAAGCTCGTCACCGAATCGATCCTTACGTCCGGACTGAACACGAAAACACTGGTTCCGCTCATACGCTGCTGTCCATCTCCGCCCATCGCAATCCAGTCGGCAAGAACAGTTCCCTGACAATGGCGGATCTCGCCTTTACGCTGCAGGCCAATCCCCGGCATGAATCGCTGGGCCGCACCGATGTGCGCAGATAAATCCGCTATACCATCCAGGAGGCTGTAGCGATCGCGGAAACAAATTCCGGAAGTAACGATCCGGAGAAGCGCTTCTTCGCGCGCACGATCGTCGGTGAGAATCCAGGCGCCGAACCAGGCATCAATCCTGTTAGCTGCTTCTGCGAATACTTCATTGGCGACCGCATTACCGAACAGCGAAAGCTGGAAGCGCCACCCTTGGACATGCTCATCGCGAACAGTGGCTTCCGCGAATTCATGCCGGAGATGAAGCTGTGTTCCGCCTGGCTGGCGCCGTAGCCGTATGGTTACTCGCGAGCCGCCGGGCGGGATCGGTTTGCCGCTTGCGTATCCGTAAGTAAACGCGATTTGCTCGGGCGGACACACCTCCAGTACTTCGCCGAGCGATTCAATCCCGTTTGCGTGACGGATATACACCTTCCCTCCGGGTTTCGCTTCGATAGTCGAGTGAGCGCCCCACCAGGAGGCCCAACGCGAGCTGTCCGTGAAAAAGCGAAACACGACCTCAGGCTCAGCTTTGATTGATACAGTCCGTTCCAGGCTGTACGGCAAATCCGGCATAGTCCTCACACCTTTCGCTTCTTCGCGCGGCGTGCGCGTGGTTTAGGTCCGCGGCGCGTCTGCTCCAGTTCGGCAGCCAACTGAAGTTTCCATAAAGCATCGGCCCACATACGCTCGAGAATCTGCCCTACTGGCCCGAACGCCTCACGGCGGGCTCGATAATACCGGTTCTGCCGCTGCGGGCGAACCTCTACCAGGCCGGCCTCCACCAACGACCGCAGTTGCAGGGAGACCGCTCCGAACGTGACATCCGGCATGGAGCGATGGATTGCTCCGGCCGTCTGCTCCCCGTTCCAAACCAGCCGCAAAATCTCGCGGCGGCGCGGGGAAGCGATGGCAGACAGGGCGTCGGGTTCCATTGACCGTATTTTAGTAAAAACTAAAATAACAGTCAATGGTAGCTGCAGCGTGCCGCGCACAGATCCGATAGCTAACTTACGTAACGAAAAATCTCGCCGAAATGAGCCTGCTGGCGCGTCCCTTTCGCTTAGATATATGAAAAGGAATTTATGTCGTCGAATGCTCTTGCGCGTCCGGCGGAATACACGCTGGCCACGGGCGCGGCAGCCGTGCGCCGTCTTCATGTGTTGCATAACGTCTACTCGCCGGTGGGCCGGCGGGTTCTGCTTCGGGCCGGTCTAGCCAAAGGGATGAAGGTTGCCGACTTCGGCTGCGGTGTCGGGGTTGTGAGCCGCATGCTCGCCGAAATGGTTGGCTCATCGGGAAGCGTGACCGGAATCGATGTAAACGGAGATCAGCTCGAACAGGCGCGCCAGTGGTGCGCAAGCGCAGGACTCAACACTACCTTCATTGAAGCCAGCGCTGACAATACCGGTCTGGAGCGGGGCGTCTTCGACCTGGCATACTGCCGGTTCTTATTGCTTCATCTGACCGACCCCACCGCGTGTCTACGTGAGATGCGCGAGATTCTGAAGCCCGGCGGCATCCTCGTAGTCGAAGACGGCGATTTGACTTCGGCCGGCAGCATCCCGCCAACTGCCCTGAACGCTTCCGCCGATCTGTTCGGGCGGCTCGGACGCGCGCGCGGCCTCGATTACACGCTGGGCGCCAATCTCTATCATCTGGTTACCAGCGCGGGCTTTTGCGATGCCGGCTTGGAGATCCATCAACCGGCCATTCGCCAGGGCGAAAATCGGAACTTGTTGAAGTGGAGCGTGGAGGAAGCCGCACCGGCTCTCATCGATGCAGGGCTAATCACGCCGGCGCAATTGCAGCGAACTCTCGAAGAGATGCAAGAAGCCACCGACAATCCGGGTGTCGTAGTTCTTATGCCGCGCATGTCGCTCGTTTGGGCGAGAAAGCCCAACAACTGATCTCCTGCGCTTCACAGCCAACCGCGACTACGCGCGATTCTCGCCGCTTCCACGCGGTTCGCGGCGCCCAACTTGCTGATGGCCTCCGAGAGATAATTTCGTACCGTGCCTTCCGACAGCCGCAGCTTCAGCGCGATATCGCTTGAACCGGCGCCATCGCCCGCCATGCGCAAAACCTGGCGCTCGCGATCCGTCAAAGGATCCGGATCGTCCCATGCCTCAGCCGCCAGCTCCGGGTCGACAACGCGCAACCCTCGGTGTACGCGCCGCACGGCATCGGCCAGTTCGTTCGCCGGGCGGTCTTTTAATATGTAGCCCCGCGCGCCGGCGTCCATGGCGCGGCGCAGATAACCGGCGCGGGCGAACGTCGTCAGAATGATTACGCGGGTTCGGATATTTTGCGCCTTGATTTCCGTAGCCAGTTCGAGGCCCGTCATGGCCGGCATCTCAATATCGGTGATCAACACATCGGGCTGCGCCTCTTGAACCGCGCGGAGAGCCTGTTGGCCATCTCCTGTTTGCGCAATCACTTTGATATCCGAGTTCAATTCCAGCAGCGCAGCAAGCGCGCCGAGCACCATGGTCTGGTCTTCGGCTATCACCACGCGAATCGCGCTCATGCGATCGCTTCTTGCCGGCTTCCGGCCGGAATAGTTACTATCAGCCGTGTGCCTTGCGAAATCTCGCGCGTCATATTGCCTCCGAGCGCTTCCACTCGCTCCCGCATGCCGCGCAGGCCGTTGCCTTCTTCGGCGTCGCCGCCCCGGCCGTTATCGGAAATTTCCAGCCGATAGCAGTTGTCGGTGCGTTCGAGCCGAATGCGGCAAGCCGAGGCTTGTGCGTGACGCACTACATTGGTAACAGACTCGCGAACCACCAGCGCGAGCACCGTCTCCTGTGCGGCGGAGATTTTGCCGGCGAGCACCGCCAGATCCGGAGCATCGCATTGGGCTCGTACACCTGCCGTTTCCAGCGTCGCTTTTGCTCGTGCCAATTCCTCTCCCAAGCCGCGCGCCCGGTAACCGCGAATGGCATGCCGGACTTCCGCAAGCGCTTCGCGCGCGATCTGCTCTACTTCGTTCATTTCTTGCGTGGCGCGCGAAGCGTCGTGCTCCGCTAGTTTAGCGGCCAATTCCGCTTTCAGCACGACGACGGAAAGCGTGTGTCCGAGCACATCGTGCAAATCCCGCGCGATCCGCTCGCGCTCGGCGACCTTTGCCAGATGCTCGATTTCCTCATGAGCCAGCCGCAGCTTTCGATCAGCGCGTTGCTTGGCCGCCAGGTGAATGTTCGATACGCCCACGATGGCGACAATCGGCAGGATGTACACCCACATCCAATATCCCGTGTGCAGCAGCCAGCCTTCCACCGCCACCAGAACCACCAACCCGCCAATAACCACGTAGGCGGTTTTGGCGTCGAACCGGAAACCGGCTAACGCCGCAGCGTAGATAAAGAATCCAAAAATTCCCGGATTGACAGGCGCCAGCGCACAAGCCAGGACCACGATGCCGGCGAGCGACCATTGACCGAGCCGGCCTCGGATGAAATAGGAGGTCAGGTATAACGCCACGAAGCAAACGATTGCGGCGCCCGTGACCGACCACTCTCTCCAGCCGGCATGGCGTTCAATCGGCTGGAGGAAACAGAAGACAAGGTAAAACAGGAACACCAAAGGCGCCCGGTTAGGCCCGTGTTCGGAACTCTTCCAGACCGACCGCCAGTTCATCGTTCTTCTCAGGCTAACCCGTTCTGGCGCGCATTGTCGCGGCGATATCCCAGCATTGCCAGCCCTAGGAAAATCGCCGTGAAACACGTGAGCGCCTGCCAGTGAGTCCAGTAAACATGATCTTGGTCTACGCCCAAGACACCCAAGGCCAGCCGGCTTAAATGATACGGCGGAAGATACACAGCCGTCTGCTGCAAAGCTTTCGGCAAAAGCTCCACCGGCATCCACAGTCCCGAAAAGAATGACAGCGGCAGATAAATCAGGTTTACTATTACGGGAGCTGAATCCGGCTTTGCCAAATATCCCAACGCCAAGCCGAGAGCTCCGAACGGAATTGAGCCGGCCACGAGTATGCCGAACATACGCAGCGTGTCCAGCGGCGCGAGCCGCACGTCGG
Organism: Bryobacteraceae bacterium; assembly: GCA_025924475.1. GTDB lineage: Bacteria > Acidobacteriota > Terriglobia > Bryobacterales > Bryobacteraceae > Bog-105. The sequence continues at coordinate 16,479 of JAICIH010000060.1, read as the reverse complement.
CCAATCCGATACCGAGCGCAAAGAGTGCGGCCACTTCCGCCACCCCGAACAGCAGACCTATCGTCAGCTTTGCCAGAAAATAGATTGCGGGAGGAAGAGGACTTGCGCGTTTTACTTCGAGCCATCCCAGCCCGCGCTCATTTGCCAGATTCAACCCGATCCCGAACAGGCAAGCCCCCATTACTCCAAACGAGCCGAACGTAGCGAGCATGTAGCTGGACATGTTGGCGCCACCGAAATGGCGTGATTTATACATGATCACGGCATAGAGGATGTAGAACAGGAGAGGCATGGTGAGCGCGGACAATCCAAAGCGGGGATTGCGCAGCATTTTCAGGAATTCGTATTTTGTTTCTTTCCAATAGATATTCATCGTTCGCTCTTCACTTTGCTGTCAACGCGAGAAACGCGTCTTCCAATCCGCCCTTCTGCAACTCAAAGCCGGCCGCCTCGGGGTCCGTCAAAATAAGCTGGCGTAACACCCCATCGATCGAAGAAGTTTGTATCTCGACCGAGTCTCCCTCGCGCCGTACATCGTTCACATAATCGAAGCGCAGCAAGTCTTCTATAGGCAATTTCGTCCGGCATCTCACGACTTGGCCTGTCACGCGGCTCTTGATCTCGCGGGCGGTGCCGTTCTCGATCACACGCCCGCGGTGCAGCACGACGATTCGGTCCGCCAATGCCTCGGCTTCTTCGAGATAATGCGTCGTCAGCAGAACGCTCTTTCCGCGCGCCGCCAAACTGCGAATCTGCTTCCACATGCCGCGCCGCGCCTCGACGTCCATGCCGACAGTCGGCTCATCCAGAAACAGCAGATCGGGATTTCCGCATAAAGCCAGCGCAAATAGCGCGCGCTGCTTCTCGCCTCCCGATAGCTCGCCAAATTTGCGATTCGCCAGCTCGCACACTCCTGCCGCTTCCATAGTCTCGGCTATGGAAAGAGGATGTGGATAGTAGGAAGAAAAAAGATCGATATGCTCGCGCACGCGCAACGTTTCCGGCACGCGCGCCACCTGCAGCATCGCTCCGGTGCGCTGCCGGCCGCGTGCTTCGCGCGGATCTTTGCCGAAGACGCGCACTTCGCCGCCATTCGGATCCAGCAGTCCCAACAGCAGCTTGACCGCCGTTGTCTTCCCCGCCCCGTTCGGCCCAAGTAGCGCTAAAATTTCGCCCCGATTCACACAGAGGTCCACTTCCTGGAGCGCCCGCCGTGAACCGTAATTTTTGATTACCCGGTTAAGCCTTGCAACTTCAGGCTGGAAATCTGGCTGCATCGTCTACCTCCGAATCCCATCTTCGGGCGATGCCGGCACACGCCGCCAGTGCATCCCGTCAGCAAACGAAGGTGACAAATGTCAATAAGGGAAACTGGTAGTAAGCAACTATGGCGCGACCTGCAGTTCTCACCGTCGACGACGATCCCGAGGTTCTTCTCTCGATCGAGCGCGATCTCCGCGCGCGCTACGCCCGCAAATACCGGATCTTGCGCGCCGATTCGGGGCTAGGCGCGCTGCAAGTTCTCAAACGCCTGCTCGAACGCAACGAGCCCGTCGCGCTGTTTCTGGTGGATCATCGAATGCCCCAGATGAACGGCATCGAAACGCTGCTCGAAGCCGTCAAGCTGTACCCCGAAGCCAAGCGCGTGCTGCTGACCGCGTATGCCGATACGGAAGCGGCTATCAAGGCCATCAACGACGTGCAACTCAATCACTACCTGCTGAAGCCCTGGCATCCGCCGGAAGAACATCTCTATCCGATCGTGGACGACCTGCTGGACGATTGGTACGCCTCCTATCGCCCGCCGTTCGAGGGTGTGCGCGTGCTCGGTACAAGATGGTCGCCGAAATCTTATGAGATGCGCGATTTTCTGGCGCGCAATCAGGTTCCTTATGAATGGCTGGATGTGGACGCCGCCGAACGGGTCCCCGAAGTGCGCCGTTTGCTGAACACATTCGACGGACACACGCCCAAGCTTCCCACCGTCATTTTTCCCGAAGGAGAACGGCTGGAGGAGCCCGCTCCGCATGACGTTGCCGCGAAGCTCGGCCTGCGTATGCGCGCCGGTCTCGAATTCTATGACGTCGCGATCGTCGGCGGAGGCCCCGCCGGACTCGCAGCCGCGGTGTACGGCGCTTCGGAAGGCCTCAAAACCGTAATGATCGAGCGCGAGGCGCCGGGCGGCCAGGCCGGTCTAAGCTCCCGAATCGAAAATTATCTTGGGTTCCCTTCCGGCCTGTCAGGATCTGTCTTTGCCCGCCGCGCCGTGGACCAGGCCAGGCGCTTCGGCGTCGAAATCGTTTCTCCTCAAGAAGCCAGCTCGATTCGGGCAGAAGATCCCTATCGCTACATTCGCCTCAACGATGGCGCCGAGCTTTCCTGCCACGCGCTGATTATTGCCACCGGCGTCCAATGGCGCAAACTTGGCATTCCCGGCGAAGACCGCCTGCAGGGCGCCGGCGTTTATTATGGCGCCTCCTCCACCGAAGGAATTTCCTGCCGGGGCGAGGATGTATATCTGGTCGGCGGCGCGAATTCCGCGGGCCAGGCGGCCATGTATTTTTCCAGGTTCGCGCGGCGCGTGATCATGCTCGTGCGCGGCCCTTCGCTGGCCGCCACCATGTCGCAATATCTGATCGATCAGATCTCGCAAACCGAAAACATTCACGTCGAACCGCGATCGCGTGTTCTCGAAGTGCACGGCGAGGATCATCTCGAATCGATCACCATCGCCTGTGACGCATCCGGCGACACACGGCGCGAACCAGCCGCCGCGCTGTTCGTCTTTATCGGCGCCGAGCCGCGCACCGCTTGGCTGGATTCCGTCGTCGAGCGCGATGAGCGCGGGTTCATTCTCACCGGACGCGATCTGCTTCCCGAAGGCAAACGGCCGAAAGGCTGGACGCTCGCTCGCGAGCCGGGTATGCTCGAAACCAATGTTCCGGGCGTCTTCGCCGTTGGCGATGTCCGCCATGGCTCGATCAAGCGCGTTGCTTCCGGAGTGGGCGAAGGCTCCGTCGCCATTCAATTCGTACACCAATATCTGAGCAAAATCTGACATGGAAACTCTCGCCAGCCGGATCGCGGCCGCCCCCTCCCCCTCAGTCGAAGAATTGCAGTCGGTGCCTACGTTTTCCGACCTGCCCGTTGAGGGCCTCGCATGGCTTGCTTCTCAGATGAACGTTATCGATTTTGAACTTGGCGAGACCACTGTTCAACAAGGAGACCCGGCCGACCACATGGTGGTGATTCTGCGCGGCGAGCTCGGTTCCGAAGCAGGCAGCGGACGCCTGTGGCGCGCAAGCGAAGGCACGGTGACCGGACTGCTTCCGTTTTCCCGTTTGACGCACTATCCAGGCACCGCGCGTGCCTCGCGTCCGAGCCGTTTGGCGGCGCTTCATAAGAGCCATTTTCCGGAGATGCTGCAGCGAATGCCGGTGCTACAAGGCCGGCTCGTGAGTTTGTTGGCGGATCGCGTTCGCGAAAGCGCCTTCTCCGATCTGCAGCGCGAAAAGCTGATGGCGCTCGGAAAGTTATCGGCTGGCCTGGCTCACGAATTGAATAATCCCGCTTCCGCCGCACGCCGCGCCGCCGACAACCTGCGCAAGGCGCTGGCATCGGTCCGCACGGCCGCGCTCAAGCTCGATCGCGATGGCCTTCCGCTGGAATCGCGCGTCTTCCTCGCCGAACTGGAGCGCGATTGGGCCAAACATACCGGACCCCAGGGCGCGCTCGATACCCTAGAGCGCAGCGATCGCGAAGAGGAACTGTCCACCTGGCTCGATGAACATCAGGTTGAGGCCGTTTGGGATCTGGCAACCGCTCTGGTCGATCTGGGCTGCACTCGCGAGACCCTGGAGAGCGTCGCCAGCCGTGTGCCGTCCCGATTCCTGAATGATGTCCTGGTGCGGATTACCGCGGCGTTTACCATCAGCCGCCTGGCCGATGAAATCGAGCACAGCACCGGACGCATCTCCGAGCTGGTCCGCTCCATCAAAGAGTATTCCTACATGGATCAGGGGCCAGAACAACAAGTCGATATCCATCACGGCCTCGAGAACACGCTCGTCATGCTGCGCCATCGCCTCAAGAGCGGCATCGAAGTCGTGCGGGACTACGATCGTTCTATTCCCGAAATCCGCGCCCGCGGCAGCGAGCTGAACCAGGTCTGGACCAACCTCCTTGTCAACGCCATCGATGCGATCTGCCAAAAGGGGAATCCTGGCGAGGGCAAGCTGACGATTCGCACCTCTCGCGATGACAAGTGCCTGCACGTGGAAATCATCGATAACGGACCCGGCATTCCGGACGGCATTAAAAGCCGGATTTTCGAGCCGTTCTTCACTACCAAGCCGTTAGGGGAAGGGACCGGCCTCGGTCTGGATACGGTTTTCCGCATCGTCCGCAATCATCGTGGAAATATCACTTTCGACTCGCGGCCCGGTCACACCAGCTTTGTGGTTCACCTGCCGTTGGCCGCGGATTAGAGACGCATCATGCCGTCCTTCCATTCGCTGCTTTTGAATCACGGCTACCTGTTTCTGTTTTGCTACGTCTTCTGCGTGCAAGCCGGTGTGCCGATTCCGGCCGATCCGTTGCTCCTGCTCATGGGTGCGCTAGCTGGCGATGGCCGCTACTCTCTATGGCTCGCCGCGGTGGCGGCTTCGGCAGCGGCACTCGCCGGTGACACATTCTGGTATGAGCTGGGAAGGCGGCGCGGCCGTCCCGTGCTGGCGCTGCTTTGCAGGCTCTCTATCGAGCCCGATACTTGTGTTCGCAATACCGAGACCGCCTTTGCGCGCCGCGGCGCCTGGACTCTTTTATTCGCCAAATTCGTTCCCGGCCTGAGTCTTGTCTCTATGCCGCTGGCCGGAGCAAGCCACATGTCACGCATCCGGTTTCTGCTGGTCAATGGGACTGGCTGTCTCCTATGGACCTTGGCCTATCTGTTTCTCGGCAAGCTGTTTCATCGGCAAATCGATGCCATATCCGAACTTCTGGGATTATTTGGCCGCCGCGCGGGAATAGTAGCTTCCGCGCTTCTCTGCGCCTATGTTCTTTGGAAATTTTTCCAACGCTGGCGGCTGCGGCGCGAGTTGCGCATCAATCGAGTGAGCCCGTTAGAGGCGTTCGGCCTTATCGAAAGCGGCCGACCGGTTACGGTGGTGGATCTTCGCAATGCCAGAGAAATCCAGGAGCTTGGGCTGAAAATCCGCGGCGCGCTTATCGTCCATCCCAACGATCTTCGCAATGGCTCGCACCAGATCCCCGCAAATCATGACATCATTCTTTATTGCACTTGTCCGAATGAAGCAACCAGCGCCCGCGCCGCTTTGCAGTTGAAACGCGCTGGAATCCGCAAAGTGCATCCGCTCGCCGGCGGATTCGCTGCCTGGCACGAGCTGGGATTGCCGGTGGAACCGGCGATTCCGAGTTCGCATGATGCCGGTCGCGTCGTATCATCCGCATCGTAGCGCCTCATTCCACGCGTAGCACGCGGATAGGATCGATTCTCGAAGCGCGCCACGCCGGAATCGAACTGGCGGCAACGGCCACGATTATCAGAAACACGCACACCGCGATAAAAATAACCGGATCGGTTGCCTCGACACGAAACAGCAAGCCGGATAAGAAGCGGGTCAGCAGCAGCGAGCCGCCGATGCCCGCGGCCATGCCAATGATCGCAATGCGCAGTCCCTGCGCCAGAATCAAACGTACAATGCTCGCATTCGTAGCGCCCGTTGCCATCCGCACACCGATTTCATAAGTACGCTGCGAAACCGAATACGACATCAGTCCAAAAATTCCAATCGCTGCCAATAGCAGCGCCATCGCAGCAAATCCCAAAAAGATCCATACTGTGGAGCGCAGACCGGCGATTGAATTGCCCGCAATCTGTTTGAGAGGGACCAATCTTCCTATGGGAACCTCCGGGTTAGCGTCCATAGCAATGCGCCGGATCTCGGACGCCGCCGTTCCCTCCCCTGTAGTCTGGATCAGAAGATTCATGACTACAGGAATTCGAGCGTTACTATCGATTGCCTGCGCATAGGGCATGTAGATGGATCCGCTGATTGCGCTCGGCGAGCGATTGGCCAGATTAAATTGCCGCACGTCGGCAACGACGCCTATAATCGTGCGCCATTTCGTCTCGTTCACCGATTTAATGTGTTTACCGATCGGATTGACACCGGGCCAAAAGCGCCGCGCTGTGGAAGCGGAAACGAGAATAACAGGCTCCGCCCCCGCTCCGTCGGCATTTGTGAACGTCCGTCCGGAAAGCGGTGGAATGTGCATAAGATCGAGATAGTTCGAACTGATAGCGCCGGTCCAGAGCATGGGGGCCGGAAAATCGACTGTTTTCGGATGGTCTTCCACATCGGCTGCAATCGCCGGCAGTCCTCCATCGAGCGGCAGCGTATTGACAAGGGCCACGCCGGGGGCGCCCGGAACGGCGCGCGCCTGAATGAGCAATCGCGTATAGAATGCTACGCACGCCTCGCGATTTCGGCAGAAAGAGTTGTTCGGACTGATTTTGAGCGTGACGATTCGCTCCATGGAAAAACCTGGGTCGACAGTGATCAGGCTATAAAGACTCTTCACCAGTAGCCCGGCGCCCATCACAAGCACCAGCGTCAACGCTATCTCTCCCGCGATTAACCAGCCGCGCAACGCCAGCCAGGCGGGCGCTGTGGAGCGCTGGCTTCCGGTTTTCATCGCTTCCATTAAATCCAGCTTGCCTGCGCTCCACGCGGGAACGATACCGAAAGCCAATCCAACCGCCAGCGACAACGCTGCCGCGAATACGCGGACACGCCAGTCGAACCCGCTATCGACCAGTCCGGGCAGATCTGCCGGCGCGACAGTTCGAAATAAGGAAAGCGCCGCTCCGGACAGCAGGACTCCCGCCGCTCCTGACGCCATCGCCAGCACTAAGCTTTCCGTCAATAGCTGCCGCACAATGCGTGAGCGTCCCGCTCCCACCGCCGCTCGCATCGCGATCTCTTTCCGGCGGGTAATCCCGCGCGCCAGCAACAGGCTCGCGACATTCGCGCATGCAATGGCGAGAACGGCTCCCACCGCGCACAGCAATATCAGCAATCTGCTTCGCGCGTCTCCCGCTAAATCCGTCTGCAGAGAGATAACCGTGGAATCGGCGTTGAAGCGCCGCGGCATGGGAAATGGAAATAGCTTCCATATACCCGCTGCCAGTGCTTTTATCTCGCCGCGCGCCTGCGCCAAAGTCGCTCCCGGCCGCAGCCGCGCAATGAGCGGGACGAAATTGCCGCCCCAATAATCGGCCATCACGGATGGATCCATGCGCGCCGGAATCCAAACATCCACCCTGGCCGACGGCAATGCGAAGTTCGCCGGCAGGATTCCCACCACACGGCGCGGCATGCCCGCCAACGTAATAGTTCGCCCGATGACATCACCGCCGGCGAATTTGTTCTTCCATAGCCGATGGCTCAGGATTGCCACGCCATCTTGCCCTGGGCGTTCCTCACTCGCCTCAAATGTGCGTCCCCTTTCGGCGCGCACACCCAAAACAGAAAAGAGATTCACCGACGCAATACTGCCCGTAATCCGCGTTGCGGGTCCCTCGCCGGTCAGATTCCATTCGAATCCCGGACTGATGGAGGCAATTTCTAGCGTGCGGCAACGCTGCTGAAAATAGGCCAGAATCGCCTTTGGATGGAGATTTGTGATGCGCAGCAGCCGCTCTGGCTCGCGGAACGGCAGCGGGCGCAATAGCAGCGCGTTTACGATGCTGAAAATGGCTGTGCTGCCGGCTATGCCGAGCGCGAGCGAAAGAATCGCAACCACGCTGAAGCCCGGCGCTTTTCTCAAGCTTCGAAGTGCATAGCGCGCGTCCTGTAGCAGATGCTCCACTGTGGAAAAACTCCAGAGTTCGCGGCTCTGCTCTTGCGCAAGCGTGACATTGCCCATCCGCCACGCATCTTGCGCCAGTTCGGCGTGCAGTTCCAATTCCTCCTGGAGTTCCCGCTCCAGTTGCGCCCGCCGCCACCAGAACATAAATTTTCGCCAGGTAAACCGCATAGAGTCACGCCATCTGGAGCACTTTTTGAATCGCTTCCGCCATCCGGTCGTATTCTTCGCGCTCCGAAACAAGCTGCTTGCGGCCCGCCGTGGTCAGAGTGTAATAACGTGCCCGCCGGTTATTCTCCGAAGCGCCCCATTCGGCCTTGACCCAGCCATGTAGCCTCAGCCGCTGCAGCGCTGGATAAAGAGAACTTTCCCCGACCTGCAGCACCTCGTCCGAGACTTGCTTTAAGCGCTGTGCAATCCCATAGCCGTGGAGCGGCCCAAGCGCAAGCACTCGCAATATCAGCAAATCCAGGGTGCCTGGAAGCAGTTCGGGAGCGACCGAATTCTGTCCCATCGTCTATCGATGGAAGTATCGCAGGATTTGGCAATGCTGTCAATCGCCGGATCGCAGTTCGGTTTACTTCCTATCGGAGAGCAGTAACACTGATCGTCGAGCCCACTCCATTGCGGCTTCGGAATGCGCGTGTGATTTGCGCGGCTCGGGCTGCAACTGCTTTGGCTTCACGCTTGCGGTTGAGCTTCCGCAGGACAACTGCATAGCCCTCGAGAAGGGCTCCGCAGGTAGGGTGATCTTCGCCCAACGTCTTGCCACACATAGTGTTTGCTCTCCGCAGCGTCACTTCCGCTTCATTGAGCCGCCCCAGTTTCAGGTAACTCAACGCCAGGTTGTTTAATGGCGCCACCAGAAGCGGGTGTTCATCGCCCGTTACACTTTCAAGTAGTCGCAGCGATTCCAGGTACAGCTCAATCGATTCGCGATAGCGCCCTTGATTAAAACGCAGGAAGCCGAGACCATTCAAAAGATCGGCTAATAGTCCTGGATCTGTTGTCATCAAGCTGGCAGCGCTGGATTGCGCATCCAGTAATACTGATTCCGCTTCGACGTATCGCCTCCTATCCATCAGGATTTGCGCCAGGCAAACTCGGACGATAGCCAACTCTCGGGCGGAGCCGGTTCGCCGGTTGACGGCAATTGCCTCTCGCAGCATCTCAATAATAGGCTCGCGGTTTCCGATTTGCGTCGGAAGGGCGGCGATGCTGGCGACGAGCACTGCATAGTCAAGGGATTGAGGGCCCTCTGTCTTTTCCGCAAGCGCGAGAGCATGGCGGTACTGGTGTTCCGATTCGGCGTATTGTCCCGCTCCCGCATAAGCCGAGGCGAGTGCGTCATATATTTCGACCAACTTCTGGTCGCCGGCGTTAGCTCCCTCGGCAACAGCCAGCGCCCTGCGGAAGGCCTGGGTGGCAGCGGCATAATTCCCGGCTCTGGTGAGCGCCTTGCCTTCCGATACCCGCTTGCTCCATGCTTCGAGTGCGTTATTCGCGGCGGTGCCGCAGAAAGTAAGCAGCGTAATGCAGAGTAGAGCTTTCATTTTCGTTTTCTCGAAGGTCCTTGCGAGCCTGCCGCCTCAATTCAGCAGCTTCAGGTAAGCCACGATATCCGCCTTATCTTGCTTCGTGAGTATGGTGGTGAATGGCGGAGGAAGGGGGGCCAAAAGGAATTCTGCATAGTGATCCACCAGTTCCTCTAAGCTCATGACCGAGTTGTCGTGAAAATACGGAGCAGTGTTCTTAACTCCCCAAAGGGTGGGAATCTTGAAGGAGTTCAGGCTAGTGAAGAACGGCGCACCGTCGGCATTCGGGTCACCATCAATTACTCCGGTAATCAAGGCTCGGCCCGGATCGGGGGTCCACACGGTTGTCTCTGTGCCGTCAGCATTCGTGAAAATGAACGGCCGTTTACGATTTCGAACGTCGCGTTCGGAAACATTGACGGTTTGGAAACGTGTGCCCGCTGGAACCGGAAGCGGAAGGAACTGGTTCGTCTGGTTGAGCATGGGCCCGCTGTGGCAGACCGCGCAAGCGCCGGTTTTATTGTCTCCAGTCAGAGGCGCATCGATAAAAAAGCGCCGGCCGCGGATCTCGGATATAGTCCGGCCGAACGGCAACGCCGGCGCAGATCCACCCTGGGCGTATCTCCTGAGCGTGGGCGAACTGAAAAATTCGTCCGATTTCTCGAACTCGGCAATGCGGAGAAGATGCGGTTGCGGTATTCGCCTCGTCGCTTGGGCATGCCTCTCGATGGCATGGAGGGCTTGCGTCGGAAGGTCCGGCTCTCGCCCGTCGAGCATAAAGACAGTATCCAGCGCAGGTGTGTTGAGCGTAGTGGGAACGCCCCTTGCCAAGACCACAGACCTCGCCTTCGGATCGTCTCCCATGCGAACGGTGGGCGGTAACGGGATCTCGATCAGAATGGTCGCTTCATCCAACATGCGGCTGAACCCATTGCCCTTGCCATCGTCACTTCCATCGAACAGAAAAAGCGAGTCTCGATAGTCCTTGCTCAAACGCTCTCGCGCGTCCTGCGGAGATATGGTTCCCGTCTGGGCACTGTGGCAGGTCTGACAAGTTCGACCATTGCCACCGAACGTTTCGGTGGTGAAGAGGCGTTCGCCGTCTTTGGCGCGCCGGTCGCCGGAATCGGCTGTATCACTGGCTTCGAGCGATCCGGATTGTGCGGAGAGCGGTGAGGTGGCGGCCGACAATATCAACGCAAGGATAAAAGCGGCTCCGGCGAGATTGCGGCCCCTGCAGTGCCTGGTCGATAACTTGCAAATACGTGGCATGCGTTCCTCCGAACGTTAATTTCTAATTGCCGCGGGGCCAATCCCCAAGAAATTCAGCAAGCAGAGTCGCCACTGTAGGTTGTTTCGGAAAATATCGCGATGCACGGGAGGCGACATAAATGCGACCTGTAAGTCACGAGCCAAATCACTGAGCCCGTTTAAGTTATTTGTTAGATACAGACCTTGTTGCCCGCGTGGTAAACTTGGGACCTCCTTATTTCAATCGGGAGTTGAGGTGCCGGAAGAGAAACCTCGCACCGGTCAGACGGTGCACGCATCTTCGGTAGTTCGCTTCGGTCCGTATGAGCTGGATCTGCGGAGCGCCGAACTGCGAAAGAACCACCAAAAGATACGCCTGCAGGAACAGCCATTTCAAATACTGGTAGCGCTGCTGGAACGTCCGGGTGAGGTGGTCCTGCGCGAGGAAATCCGCCAGAAGCTCTGGCCCGATGAGACCGTAGTGGAGTTCGATCACAGCATCAACGCAGCGGTGAAGAGGCTGCGCGATGCGCTTTGTGAATCGGCCGAAAAACCACGCAACATAGAGACTCTGGCTAAGCGTGGATATCGTTTTATTGGAAAGGTGGAGTCCGCTGCCAATCCAGTGGCCCCCGACTTTCCGGCGCCGGCCGCTTCGCTCTTAGAAGACCATTCGGTGGAAATCGAGAATGGGCGGACAAGCCAGCCAAGGCACAGGAAGTGGTGGCTTGCGGCGAGCGCGGTCGCTATTGTCGTTTTGGCGGCGGGTGCTTGGGTTACGCTGCCACGCCACTCGAAAGTCAAGTTGGCGCCGGCGATGACACGGCTTACCTTCGACTCTGGTCTAACGACGGATCCCGCAGTGTCGCCGGATGGGAAGCTACTGGCCTACGCGTCGGACCGCAACGGAAGCGGGCGCCTTCACATCTGGGTACAGCAGTTCATGCCAGACGGGCAAGCGGTGCAGTTGACTCATGGCGACGCCGATGAGCATCAACCGGCTTTTTCGTCGGACGGAAGCAAGATTGTGTTTCGCTCGGAGCGCGACGGCGGTGGGATTTATGTGATTCCGGCTGTTGGAGGCGAGTCAACCTTCATCGCAAAAGGCGGGCGTGATCCACGCTTTTCTCCCGACGGCCGCTGGATCGCTTATTGGCAGACCACCATGATGGTGGCGCCATGGGTTGCTGGCGCCGGAACCGTTTATCTGGTCCCGAGCGCTGGTGGACCGCCTCAGCCCGTACGTTCGAACTTAAGCGACGCGGGGGTCCCGGAATGGTCGGAAGACGGTAAACGTTTGATCGTATTTGGGTGCAAAGATTCGCTTCCTTTCGGGAACTGCGATTGGTGGGTGATGCCGATCGATGGAGGCCCCGCTACATCTACGGGGGCGTTTCCCCTCCTATGGCAAAGCGGTTTCAGCTACGGGCCAGACGTGCCCCGGGTCGCAAGTTGGCATGGCGGCGCATTGTTCTTTGTCGCTCGACATGGCGATACCACCAACGTGTGGAGGGTCCGTATTGCCGGCGCCAACCCCAGAGTGACGGGCGATCCGGAGCGACTGACCTCCGGTACCAGCGTGGACGCTTATCCCTCTTTGACCCGCGATGGCCGTCTCTTGTTTGCCAGCTTGACAAATTCTACGGATGTATGGATTTTCCCGTCAAACACCAACGCTCCGAAGCCTGCAGCGCCCATGCGGCGAGTAACAGAAACAGCCGGTCCTCATCAATTCGCCTCGCTGTCCGAAGACGGGAAGCTGTTGGCCTACAGTTCCATGGCGTATGGACGTCAGCGCATCTGGATCAAAAATCTTGAAAGTGGCGCTGAAACGCCGGCGACAAACAGCGCGGCAAATCAAGGTGTCGTGCAACTTTCACCCGATGGCTCGCTTCTCGCCTACACTACTTCGTTAGGAAACGGCGGCGCCGGGGTCGTCGTTCCAGTAAGAGGCGGGACGGCGGATCAATTCTGTTCTAATTGCGGTACCGCGTATGATCTCTCACCTGATAACAAGGTAGTCCTCTACCGGAAAGGGAGCGCCATTCGCGCTTTCAATCTTGTTTTGCGGCGCGACAGCCTGTTCATGCAGAGTGCTAAGTATGGAGTTTTTCAGCACAAGTTCTCTTCCGATGGCCGCTGGCTCACATTCGAAGCCGTGCACAACTCTCGCTCGCAACTTTATGTCGCCGCGGTTCGCGATAGCGGATTGCCTGCGCCGGAAAACGAATGGATTCCCATCACAGACGATAAAGGATGGGCCGATAAGCCTCGTTGGTCGCCGGACGGCAATCTGATTTACTTCATCTCTAATCAGGATGGCTTCTTCTGTTTATGGGCGCAGCGAGTTAATCCCGATTCCAAGCATCCGATCGGCTCGCCCTTATCCATCGCGCACTTTCACGGCAGCCGCTTATCCATAGCGAATGTAGGCGCCGGTGGTCCGATGGAGATTTCGGTGGCGCGGGATAGAATCGCGCTGAATCTTGGCGAGCTTACCGGGAACATCTGGGCAACAGACCTTTCACGTTGACATTGCATTCGTGAGGGTAGCCTTCTCTCGCCGCGAGTACCAGCACACAAATATCTAACGCGGTCAACAGCGCTAGCCTTCGCGTGCCATATGACCACTATATAGGTGGCTTTTTTCATTATAAGACACAAGATCCTGGGGCTAGTTCCTTTACAGCCGTTCCCGAACCGTTTACGATGGAAGCACCCCCGAGAATAGAGGAAGGAAGGGTAACTCCGGTTTGTTGAAACTCAAGCGGGTCGAGATTCACGGGTTCAAGTCGTTCTACGACAGAACGGAGATGAAGTTCAACGGCAGTGGAATTGCTGCCGTGGTGGGGCCGAACGGCTGCGGGAAATCCAACCTCAGCGATGCCATTAGCTGGGTGCTGGGGGAACAATCGGCTAAGAGCCTGCGCGGCGCGCGCATGGAGGATGTGATCTTCGCCGGAACGCGCGAGAAGAAACCCCTGGGAATGGCTTCGGTGACGATGACCCTCGTCCCGGAAAAAGGCGAGGACGGCGCCGAGGAAGCCGCTGAAAGCGCTGCGGAGAAAACCGCTGAGCGCCAGGGTGAGATCACCATCACCCGTAGACTCTATCGCTCCGGTGAAAGCGAATACCTGATCAACGGCAAGCTGGCGCGGCTGCGCGATATTCAAGACCTGTTTTTCGGCACCGGCCTCGGACCCGAGAGCTACGCCATCATCGAGCAGGGCCGCATCGGCCAGATCCTGAGCAACAAACCGCAGGACCGCCGCGCGGTCATTGAGGAAGCGGCCGGCATCACGAAATTCAAGACGCGCAAGCGGCTGGCCGAAGCCAAACTCGAAAGCGCCAAACAAAATCTGTCGCGCGTGTTCGACATTCTCGAGGAGGTCACGCGTCAGGCCAATTCACTCAAACGGCAGGCGGCCAAGACGAAGCGCTATGGCGAGTTGAAATCGGAAGCAACCGAGTATTTGCGGCAACTGCTGGCGGCGAAGTTCCGCCGCCTGGAGCGGGAAACGGCGAAAGTAGCCATCGAGTTGAGTATGGCTTCGGCCGAATTGCAAACCGCTCAGACGACGATCGGCGAGCGCGAAGAAGAGCAGACGCGCGTTCTGGAATCGTCGTACGCCATCGAGCAGGAGTTGACCGCGGCGCGCCAGCGACTGGCGGATTTGAGTCTGGAAGCGGAGCGCGCGCGTGGACGTCTCGAGTACCAGGCAAAGCAGATCGAGCAAATCGAGCAGCGCTTAGGGGCAGGCGAAGAAGAAGCGCGGCAGCTCGAGCGCCAGCGGGAAGAACGCTCCGTCGAATTGGAGCGCCAGACGGCAGATTGGCAGGCGCTCGAGACAGAACTTTCCGGCGCACGCGCGCAGTTCGATGCCAAAGGCAATGAACGCCAGGAATGGCAGAAGCGGCTGGCGGAACAAGAGCAGGAGATTGAAGCCGCGCGGCAAAGCGTGCTGCGTATCTTGGGCGAGTGCTCCACTCTGAAGAACCGCATTACGCAGATCGAAGCGCAGATCGAAGCCGCAGATCGCGATACCGCGCGAGCGCGTGCCGAAGAGCAACAATCGGAAGAAGACCTCCGTCAGATTGAACAGCGTAAAAATCAATTAGCCGAAGATCTCGCGGCCCGGCAGGCCGAGTTAGCTTCGGTAAGCGCTGAGCGGCAATTGGCGGAACGCGAACTCAACGAAACCCGCGCACGCTTGCAGGAAAACCGCCAGATGCTCGACCGCACGGGGACAGAGTACTCTCGCATAAAAGCGCGCAAGGATTCGCTCGATGAGGTCATACAGCACCGCAGCTACACGACGGAACCGGTGAAACGCCTGTTCAGCGCGGCCGAGAGCGGCGCGGCGGCGGATGTGCAGCCGGTCGGCGTACTCGCGGACTTCCTGGAAGTCGATGCGCAGTATGAAAAGGCCGCCGAAGAATTTTTGCACGATGAGCTTGAATTTGTAGTGGTCCGGAATTGGGACGATGCCGAACGTGGCGTCGAGTTGATCCGAAGCGAACCCGGCGCGCGCGCTACCTTCCTCACGGAGCATGTGGAAGGCGAACATGACAATCCGGTAGACCTGCCGCAGCCGACCGCGCCCGACGGAGCCCTCACGCGACTGACCGATGTGCTCCGTTTTAATAACGGGCTCACGGATTTAAAAAAACACCTTCTACCGCGCATCGCGAACTGTTATGTGACCACCGAGCCCGCCTTGGCACGGCGGCTGGCTACCGAGTTTCCGCATTGCTGGTTTTTGACGCGGGCCGGCACCCACTATCACGGCCGTTCCGTAAGCGGCGGAAAAAAGACCGGCGCCGGGCCTCTGGCGCTGAAGCGCGAGTTGCGTGAAGTGGCGCGGCTCGAAGCCGCAAAACATACCGAGTTAGAGAATGCACAAGCGTCGGTGAGTGAATTGGAAGCGGGGATTGCCGCGCTCGCCGAGCGGTTGGAGCATTTGCGGCACAGCCAGCAGGCGCAGGAAAAAGAGGTATTGGCCCTCGACCATGAAAGCCGTAAGCTGAGCGAAGAATCGCGGCGCCTGGAGGCGCGCCTCTCGCATGCGCGCGCGGAGCTGGAGCGGATATCCAAAGAGCGAGTCACGCGCGAAGAAGCGATTGCGCGCGATCGCGAAGCACTGGCTGCACGCGAAGAGGCGCGCAGTGAAGAGGAGCGCTCGCTCGAGGCGGCACGCGAGGAGTTGGCCGTTGTACAGCAGGATGTAGCCCGCGCTGCCGAAGAGCACGCCGCACTGCGAGCGAATCTGGCCAGTCTCGAAGAACGGCGCCGTTCCCTCGATGCAACTCGGCAGAGGCTTACCGCACAATTGCGCGAATTTTCCGATCGCGCCGGCGCTCTGGCCCGTGAAGCGGAGCGGCTGCACTCGGAGAAAGCGCAATTTCTCGAAAGCAACGAAGGGCTCGAGACACGAAGCCGCGATCTGAGCGCCTCCATTGCCGACACCGAGTCGGACGTCGCGAAACTCGCCGAACAAGAGACCGAACTGCGAACGCGTCTCGCGGCATCGGAAGAGGAGTTGAAGCGGCTGCGAGCCGAAGCCCAGGATGGCCAGGAGCGCCGTTCCGCATTGCAGGTGGCGCTCGCTCATGGCGAATCGGACCTGAAGCATCTCGAAGAGACCTGCCAGAAGGAACTCGATACAACCTTGGCGCAGCTAGCCGAAGGAATGGAGACCATCGCCGACGAAGAGGCTCTCACCGAAATCGATGCGAAGTATGCCGAAGTACGGCGTAAGATCGATGCGCTTGGCCCGGTAAATCCCCAGGCGCTCGAAGAATT
>JAICIH010000059.1 GCA_025924475.1 Bryobacteraceae bacterium | reverse complement strand
TTCCTTGCTCTTGTTTACCGGCGTTCTACTGGGCCAACCGGCCCGGTGGACCGCAAAACAAGCCCAATCGTGGTACGCCAAGCAGCCTTGGCTGGTAGGCAGCAACTATGTTCCGGCGAGTGCGGTCAACGAGCTCGAGATGTGGCAGGCG
The DNA here is from genome assembly GCA_025924475.1 of Bryobacteraceae bacterium. Lineage (GTDB taxonomy): Bacteria > Acidobacteriota > Terriglobia > Bryobacterales > Bryobacteraceae > Bog-105. The sequence goes on along the minus strand of JAICIH010000059.1, from coordinate 21,075 downwards.
CAGACTTTCAATCCCTCCGAAATTGATAAAGAGTTGGGTTGGGCGCAAAGTATAGGCATGAACACCATGCGCGTCTTTCTGCACGATCTGCCGTGGAAAGAGGACAGCGAAGGATTCAAGAAACGGATCGGCACTTTCCTTGCGATCTGCGATAAGCACAAGATCAAGCCGATGTTCGTGTTGTTCGATTCGGTATGGGACCCGCAGCCGCATCTGGGACCGCAGCGCGCTCCCCGGCCCGGTGTGCACAATTCGGGTTGGGTGCAGAGCCCCGGCGCCGCGGCGCTCACCGATGAGTCGCAGTATCCGAGGCTCGAAGCGTATGTCAAAGGCGTAGTCGGCGCGTTCGGACGTGACAAACGTGTGCTCGCCTGGGATATCTGGAACGAGCCGGATAATCTGAACGGATCGAGCTACGGCAAGCTCGAGCCAAAGAACAAGAAAGAGATCGTATTGGAGCTGCTGCCGCGCGCGTTTGCCTGGGCGCGCAGCGTGAACCCGCAGCAGCCGCTAACAAGTGGAATCTGGCATGAAGATCCCGCAAAGCCCGAAACGCTATCGCCGACGGCCAAGGAGCAACTGGAACTTTCAGACGTAGTTTCGTTCCATAACTACTCGCCGCCGGCCAAATTCGAGCAGGAAGTGAAATGGCTCCAAAGCTATGGACGGCCGATTATTTGCACCGAATATATGGCGCGGCCTCAGGGCAGCACGTTCGAAGGCATTCTGCCCATCGCGAAGAAAGAAAAAGTGGGAGCCATTAACTGGGGTTTCGTCGCCGGGAAATCGCAAACGTTTCTGCCTTGGGATTCCTGGCAACATCCGTATGTGGACCGCCAGCCGCCTGTTTGGTTCCACGATATTTTCCGCGAGGACGGAACGCCATACCGTCCCGAAGAGGTGGCGTTCATTCGTAAGGAAACGGGCAAGAAGTGAAGCGCCAGAGCCGTTGCCGCTTCCTCTCACGAGCCGCGATTCTGACGATGTTGGCATTGCCCCTCGTACTCGGCGCCCAGCCGTCGCTCGACGTAGCACCCGGTCTTTCCGGCATGCTGGACAACTATCTTTCCACCGTCGCGAAGCAGGAGTGGCAAAAACGCGATGCCCTTATAGCCGCGATTAAGACGCCCGCGCAGGTGAAGGCGCGTCAGGAATATATTCGCGGCAAGCTGCTCGAAGAAATCGGCGGCTTTCCGGAGAGGACACCGCTCCACCCGAAAATCACCGGCACGCTGGATCACCCCGATTACAAGGTAGAAAAACTCATCTACGAGAGCATTCCGCATTTCTACGTAACTGCCAGCGTGTACGTGCCGAAAAATGCCCGTCCGCCATATCCGGCTGTTGTCGGCGTAGCAGGCCACAGCGGCGATGGTAAAGCCTACGACCATTACCAACCGGTATGGGTCTCGCTTGCCAAGCGCGGCATTGTTGTCCTCGCTATCGATCCGCCCGGACAAGGCGAACGCTTCGAGTATTTGGATGCCTCGGGAAAACCGATGGCTGGCAGCGGCGGAACAGGCGAGCACATGATGGCCGGCGTACAGTGTCTTCTGACCGGAACCAACATTGCTCGTTATTTCATCTGGGACGGCATTCGCGGAGTCGACTACCTGACGACGCGGCCGGATGTAGATGCGAAAAAGATCGGCGTTGCCGGGAATTCGGGCGGCGGCACGCAGTCCACTTATCTGGCGGCTTTTGAACCCAGGCTGGCCGTGGCAGCGCCCTCCTGCTACATCACATCGTGGGAGAAGCTTTGGTCCGGTCCTGGACCTCAGGATTCTGAGCAAGTCTTTGCCAATTTCTTAAAAGATGGTCTCGACTTTTCTGACTTTCTGATTGCCTTCGCGCCCAAACCCATTCAAATGGCCACCGCAACGCGGGATTTCTTTCCGATCGATGGCGCCAAAGCCACGTTCGCGCAAGCGCAGCGCATCTTCGGCGTGCTTGGCGCGGCGGATCATGCGGGCTTCTTTGAATTCGATGATACGCACGGGTGGTCCCAGCCGCGGCGGGAAGCCACATATCGCTGGTTTGCTCGCTGGCTGCAAGGTAAGGACGACGATGGGCGGGAAGGTCCACTCAAGCTCGATACGCCGAAAGATCTTCGTTCCACGGAGACCGGCCAAGTCCAGACGACCTACACCAATGCTGAAACGGTACAGTCATTGAATGCCGCCGTGGCGGCCAAACTCGAGTCAAGGCGGGCGGCATCGAGGCCTCGGAATTTAGTAGCGGCCTTACGCAAAGACCTCGCACTGAGCGGTGAGACGGCTCATCCGGTAGCGATACGTGTAGGCGAAATCTCGCGGGCTTCCCTTCGGATAGAGAAAATTGCACTCCAGCCTGAATCCGGCATCACCGTGCCTGCGCTGGTATTCGTTCCGTCAGGCGCCCAGCCACGAAAACGCGCCATTCTGTATTTGAATCCGGCGGGTAAAGCAGTCGACGCCGAAGAGGGCGGCGCCGTCGAACAATTGGCGCGACAGGGCGCTATTGTCATGGCAATCGATCCACGCGGATGGGGCGAAAGTGCGCCGCCTTCCATCAAGAAGAGCGGCTACACACAGTCATATCAGACCGCCATGCGTGGCATTCTGGTCGGCAAACCGCTTCCTGGTATGCAAACTTTCGATGTCTTGAATTCATTCGCTTACCTGGTTTCTCGTCCGGACGTCGATGGACATCACGTTTCTGTTTACACGAAAGGAAACGCGGCAGCTCTCGGCATCTACGCCGGCGTGCTGGAGCCGCGCATTCAACGTATCGTCACGGATCGGGCGCCTCAGTCTTTCGCCGACCTCACTCAGATGAAAATGCATGGCGATATTGCGGGAATGATTGTGCCAGGGATTCTGCGCGATCTTGATCTTCCGGATCTGATACACCTGCTGGGACCGCGCTTCCATATCGAGCAGACCGCAAAGCAATAAGCGCATTAATGCCGCTATTCCTGCCCCAAAGCCTGCATCGGATCGATAGATATGGCCCGCTGCGCAGGCACGAGCGCGGCGCGGATGGCGATGGCGAGCATGGCGGCCGAGACGCCTGCGAACGTGAGCGGGTCGGTGGCCGTGACTCCGAAAGCAGAGAGGCAAGTAACCTCGTCAGGAAAAAAGACAGATCAGACCGGCGAGCAGGCCGGCGCCGCTCAACAGCAGACTCTCTCCAAGCACCGAGCGGAAGAGACGTCCGCGTTGAGCGCCCAACGCCATACGCAGGCCTAGCTCGCGAGTGCGTTGTGCAACCGAGTAGGAGATGACGCCATAGATGCCGATGGCGGCTAGCAACAAAGCGAGCGACGAAAAGCCAGCCAGGATGGTCGAGAAGCGGCGGCGCGCGAGGGTAGCAGCTACGAGATCATCCATGCTGGCGGTGCCGCTCACAGCCTGTTCGGGATCGATGGAAGCAACTACACGACGGGCTGCGCCGGCCAGCATCATGGGCGCAGCGGCGGTGCGCATTACGATCGCGCCTCCTATTCCCGGAACGTAGAGCAACGGATCGGGCTCCCGTGCGGGGTCCAGGTCGCGGATATCGCCCGCCACGCCGACAATCGGATACGCCACAGGTTTCGGATCGAGCGCTCCATTCCAGCTCGATTTCCCGTGCAAGATGCTCGGCAAGCTCTTCATCGATTTCGCGATCGCGGTCGTCGTTTTTCATGCCGGTTTCATGAGGCGCGCTACCGTTTTGACCAGCAGCTTCCACTTCGACTGCTCATGCAAGAGCTGCTTTTTTCCGGCGGCCGTCAGTTTGTAGTATTTGGCGCGTCGATTGGTCTCGGAATTCTTCCATTCCGACTGCAGCCAGCCTTTCTTCTCCAGGCGATGGAGAGCCGGATATAGCGAGCCGTGCTCGATCTGAAGAGCGTCCAGTGAATTCGCCCGGATTGCCTGGCCGATGCCGTGCCCGTGCTGCGGGCCCCATTGCAGCGTCTGCAGAATGAGCATGTCCAGTGTGCCTTGCAGTAGGTCGATGCGATCCATCTCTAGAAGACAGCCTACTACAGGTTTGGTAGACAGCCCGCTACGAAGAAGCCATCAGTTTCAGCCTTTAGCTGTCAGCTTAATTCGGTGCGCGCTTCGAGCGGCGGTTTGATGCCCCTCTCTGGACGGTCAGGGTTCTGTTGAGAAAAAGGGCCGTGAGCACGCGCGGTTTTAAGCTCAGAGCTAATCGCTGATGGCTAAAAGCTTCCGTCTTGGTTTAGACTAATGCAGCCGATTCGTTTTCTTCAGCAGCCGCGGTAAAATACGCGCAGTCGGGATGATGGAACACCAGCGCCGAAACGCTCGCCTCTGGCTCCATCATGAAGCCTTCCGTGAGTTGAATGCCGATTTCTTCCGGGTGCAGAAGCCACCACAGCTTGGCTTGATCTTCGAGGTTCGGGCACGCCGGATAACCAAAGCTATACCGCTTGCCGCGATAGCGCGATGTGAAGCGCTCCTGCATCGTGAGCGTCGGCGGATCGGGGAAGCCCCAGTCCTCGCGAATGCGCCGATGCAGCCACTCGGCGCAGGCTTCGGCCGTTTCGATCCCAAGCGCTTGTAAAGCATGCGCCTTAAAAAACTCGCCGCGCGCTTTCGCCTCTTCCGAATGTGCAACAATGCCTTCGCCGGCGGTAACGGCGAACAGAGCAATGTGATCCCGACGGCCATCTTCCGGGTCGAGCGCGTAATCACTCAGAGATAAGCCGTCGGATTTGGCCTGCCGGCCGAAGTGGAACGTCTCGATGGGAGATGCCGCGCCGGGTGAAAACAGATGCAGCGAGTTTCCTTCCCGCTCGACTTCAAAAAATTGCCAAACCGCCCGCGCCTGCATGAAGCCGGCTGCGGCTTGCTTCACTTCCTCGACGTTATGAAACAGCTCGAGCGCTTTCGGATCGCGCGCCGCCAGCAGCTTTTCGAAATTGCCTTTGAAGCCGAGATGGCGGCCGTAGAGCATGAATGGATTGATGTAGCTCCAGACTTCGGTGAGATGCGGGATCGCACGCACCCGCCGGTCCAGATAAGGCGCCGCCGGGATCGGAATCGCGGTGCGCACTTTCGGGCTGCGCTGATCACCCGCCGGTGCCGCGGCAGGCTCGGCCGGAGCTGGCTCGGGCGGCACATCGCGAAAAATATGACTCGAAAGCACGGTCTCGCGCAGCTCCGGATCCATGATCTCGTTCATCAGCCGTAGGCCTGTCATCGCGTCCTTGGCATAGAGCGTAGGGGCCTCATAGTTGGGCGCGATCTTGTTCTTGGTGAACTTTTCGGATAATGCGGCGCCGCCAACCAGTAGCGGAACGTTAATGCCGGCATCCTTCAGGTCGCCCGCTGTGGTGACCATCTGCTGCGTACTCTTGACCAGCAGGCCCGAAAGACCAATCGCATCGGGATGATGCTGCTCGAACGCTTTGATCAGATCTTCCGGCGGAACCTTAATGCCGAGATTGACGACGGTGTAGCCGTTATTACTCAGGATGATGTCCACCAGGTTCTTGCCGATATCGTGAACGTCCCCTTTCACCGTCGCGAGCACAATTTTGCCGCGCGCGGCCGAGTCCGACTTCTCCATGAACTGCTCTAAATGGCTCACAGCGGCCTTCATCGCCTCGGCCGACTGCAGCACTTCAGCGACGATCAGCTCATTGTTATTGAACAGCCTGCCGACCTCGGACATGCCCGCCATCAGCGGCCCGTTGATGATATCGAGCGGCGTTGTACCTTCCTGACGCTTCAACTCGAGGTCGGGAATCAGACCGTCCTTAGTGCCCTCAATGATGTAGTTCGCCAGACGCTCGTCCAATGGTAAATCGGAAGTCTTCTTTTTCTGCCGTCCGGTAGCGCCGCGGAAATGTGCCGAAATGGCGGCGATGTGAAACTGGTTCACCGCGATCTTTTGGTCACGCGATTGCAAGCGCCAATCCTCAGGGACATTGGCAAGCAGGTGGGCGTTGGAATGATCGGCGGGTACATCGATAGGCGGCGTGTTGAACAGCAGAGCCTCGGCGAGGCGGCGTTCCTCTTCGGGAATGCTGGCGAAACGCTCCAGTTTCTCCGCATTGACGATAGCGAGATCGAGTCCGGCCTTGGTGGAGTAATAGAGGAAAACGGAATTCACGACCTCGCGAGCGGCGGCGGGGAGGCCGAAGGAGATATTGGAGACGCCAAGGACGGTTTTGACGTACGGGATCTGCTGCTTGATGAGACGGATTGATTCGATCGTCTCTACCGCGCCGCCAATGTAGTTTTCGTCGCCGGTGGCGCAGGGGAAAACCAGCGGATCAATGACGATATCCTCCGGCGGAATTCTATATTTCCGGGTCAATAGATCCGTGGAGCGCTCCGCAACGGCCAATTTACGCTCGCGCGTGAACGCCTGCGCTTGAACCGGGTCTTCATCGATACAGCCGACTACCAGCGCGGCGCCATACTGGCGAGCGAGCGGGCAGATGCGCTCGAATTTCTCCTCGCCGTCTTCGAGATTGATCGAGTTGATAATGCTTTTGCCCTGGCAATAGGTGAGCGATAACTCCACCGACTTCGGGTCGGTGGTGTCGATCATCACCGGAGCCTTGATCTTGCGGATGAGCTTTTCATAGAACAGGGGAATATCGCCAATCTCGTCGCGATCGCTCGATTGCAGACACACATCTACAATGTGTGCGCCATTACGAATCTGCCAGCGCGCGATTTCCGTAGCCTCTTCCCACTTCTCCGCCGCGATCATGTTCTTAAACAGCCGCGAGCCGATCACGTTCGTTCGCTCGCCGACAATCAGCGGACGAGTGCTGTCCTCCGCCTCAACCACTTCAATACCGGAGAAGAAGGTCCGGTGGCTCGATGCTTTGGCTACACGCGGCGTTTTGCCTTCCACCATCTGCGCGATCGCCCGGATGTGATCGGGCCGGGTCCCACAGCAGCCGCCGACAATATTGAGCCAGCCGTGATTAATGAAGCGTTCGAGTTGCGAAGCGAGCGTGGTGGGCGTCTCGGCGTACTGGCCTTCTTCGTCCGGTAAACCGGCGTTCGGATAACAGGAAATTCGCGTGGTTGCCAGCTCATGAATGGAACGGATGTGGTCGTTCATGAACTCGGGTCCGGTGGCGCAATTCAGGCCGATCGAGAGCAGCGGCGCGTGCGAAAGTGATGTATAGAATGCATCAGCGGTTTGCCCGGCGAGCATGGTGCCAGTGGCTTCGATGGTGCCCGAGACCATCGTCGGTATCGGAAAGCCATATTCTTCGCCCAATCGTTGAATCGCCAGCAGGCCGGCTTTGATATTACGGGTGTCCTGGCAGGTTTCGAGCAGCAGGATGTCCGCGCCGCCATCGATCAAGCCTTTTGCTTGCTCGTGATAGCTCGCAATTAGCTCGGGAAACGTAACGCCGCCGGTAACCGTGATCGCTTTGGTGGTAGGGCCCATGGAACCGGCGACAAACCGCGGGCGCCCGGATTTCGACAACTTGTCGGCCGTCTCGCGAGCGATTGTGGCTGCCGCCTTACTCAGCTCATAGGCATGATCCTGCAGATTGTATTCGGCAAGAACAATCTTCGTGCTACCGAAGCTGTTGGTCTCAACAATATCTGCCCCGGCTTCGAAATAAGCCCGGTGGACATCGGCAATGACATCGGGCCGTGTGAGGACGAGATTTTCGTTGCACCCTTCGAGCGCCGCTCCACCGAAATCGGCAGCAGTGAGATGGCGCTGCTGCAACATAGTTCCCATGGCTCCATCGAGCACAAGAACACGTGTGGCAAGAGCGTCTTCGAGGGCTTGCCGGCGTATTCGCCGGTCCTCGTTACTGGAAAATGGCATGGGAGGTGGCTAACCTCCCTTCATTGTAAATGGGCCCACGGCCGCTCCCTTACGGCAAGCGGTTCTTTTGGGCAATACGCTAAAGAACCACGCGCGTAAGCAAGTGGCCAGAGTTGCGGATTGCTAATTCCCGAAGTTGGAATTATTCGGACCGCTCGGGCCGGAGTCTTTCGCTCGGACAGCTCCGCCGGCGCCCGCCGCCGATGTCTTTGGCTTCACATTCTTGCGGGCCGATTTCTTCGGCTTGGCCGCAAGGGCTCTCTTATTATTCGGACCACTGGGACCGGACATAGTAGTTATCTCCTATTTTGCGTGGAACAAGATTACGTCGCTTTCGGCGCGTCCTTGAATGTAGGCAAGTTTATCGCCATTTCGGCTCCAGGCAAAGTCCTGCACATCCTCGGCGGAATTAAAGTGAGTCAGTTGACGCGGTTCGCCGCCACGCAGGGGTTGCCGCCAAATATTGGAATGGCCATCCTTGGTATCCACATAGTCGATAGCAAGGCCATCCGGGCTCCAGCGGAAGGGTGAAGCGATAGGCGCTTCAGGCGATGCGGCGGGCAATTGAGAAAACTCGCGCTGGAGCGACCCGTCGATAAGAGAAAGCACCGCCACCTGCCAGCGGCCATCATAGTTTTCGCGAATCTCGCAGACCACGCTTTTGCCATCCGGAGAAATGGAAGGATTCCAGGCCTGGGGATGGTAGATGGGCACCGGCGTGCCCCCGCCAACCGGAATTTTCCAAAGTGAGGGAACATTGGAAGGCCAGGATGTGTAAACGATCCACCGGCCGTCCGGCGTAACATTCGGCTGCTGATCGAAATTCGAGCCGCTGGTGAGTTGCAGGCGCTGGCCGGTTTTGGTATCGAGCTGCCAGAGATTGAAATTGGCGCCGCCTGACGCACAATTGGAAGAGTAAACAACCAATGAACTGCGCGGTACCGGCGCCGGTTGTTGTTCCACACAGCTCTGCTCGTGAGCAAGCGGTGCGTGGGCCGATGCGGTAGCCCGCCACAGGTTGACACTAGCGCTCTGGGAAGACGGGAAAACAATGGCATCATTACCGGACCAGGCGAGCGATTCGACATAGGCGGCTCCGGTCCGATATTGGATAGGAGCGGATAGGCGTCGCCGCGGCGCAACCCAAAGCGAAGAAGCGCGGATGGTACGAACTGCGGCCAGTGCGCGTCCATTGGCGCTGGCGCTAGTGCTTCCCCAGGTAATGCCGGATGAGGAAGAAATTTCACGGAACCGCCCGGCCGGAGTGGACAATTGGTAAAGCCGCGCCTGCGGATCGGTAGCTCCTTGCGGCAGGGCCACCAGCGCGAGCAGCGATCCGCGATTCAGCCACACCGGGCCATTCAGTTGCCTGAGCAATGGATCGGAAAACTTTTCCTTTACCTCACCGTTCGGTGAAAACAAATACAACGTGGGCTGCAGCGAATTGCGCAGACCGGCGCTATAAGCTACCACCGCGATTCGATCGCCGGAAGGAGACCAGGCGATGGAATTGCCAATTTGGGTATTCGATTTGGTGACAATGGCGCGCTGATCGCCGGTATCCGCCGCCTGGGCCACAATGATCGACACCAGGCTGGTGCGCTTTTGATCCGAGCGCCGCTTGAACGCGAATTGTTTTCCGTCCGGCGAAAAGGTGACTGCGCCGTCAATATCCTCCAGCAGGAATTTCGGAATCGTGGAAGAGATACCGACACTAAACAGCCGTCCCCATTCGCGCTGGTCTTTCAATACGTAATAAAGAGACCGGCTATCCGGAGAAAATGTAAGACCGCGCGAATGATCCGCAAACGGCGGAAACCGCGATTCGGTTTTGGTGGCAAGATTGCGAAGGTGTAAGGTCTCAAGATCGCCGCTGCGGGTCGTATACGCCAGATATTGGCCATCGGGAGAAACGGCCGCCAATTGAACATTGCCTGCCGCGGTGACTTGCTCGGGAGGACCGTAATCGAGCCAGCTTGGAGCGAGCAACTCCGCCCGGCCGCGCATCAGCCACCAGGTAATGACGCCGGCCGCGATAGCGCCCGCACCGGCGAGCAGAACGAGAGTACGCCACTGTCGTCTGCGGCGGGGCGCAACCATCTCCTTCCAATCCACCAACTGACGCGACGGCTGCCGGAGGGCTTCGAGTTCGGCGAATATGTCACGTGCCGATTGAAAGCGCTTGTTGCGCTCTTTCGTCAGCGCGCGTGCGACAACGGCCGCGGCGCCGCGCGGATACGATCCAGACACCGGAAGCGTCGGCGCCGGACGATCGAGAATCGCCACGATCACATGGCTCTCGGTCTCACCCTCAAATGGCAGCTTGCCGGCCAGCATCTCATAAAGGACAATGCCCAGGCTCCACAGATCGGTCCGGCTATCGACGGCGTCCCCGCGCGCCTGTTCCGGCGACATATAGTCGATGCTGCCGGCGATACCGCCCGGCTCAGAAAGCGAACCCGCCGGGTGCCCCGCGTCGAGCTTGGCTAATCCGAAGTCGATCACCTTCACGAAGCCATCTGGCCGGAGCATAATATTGCCGGATTTCAAATCGCGATGGACAACGCCGGCCGCATGCGCCGCAATTAAAGCGGACGCGACCTGTGCGGCGATTTCAATGGCGTTAGAAGGCTCGATCAGCCGCCGGTCGAGCGCCGCGCGCAATGTCACTCCATCGACAAATTCGCTCGCGATGAAATGCTCGCCGTGGTCCTCTCCGATGTCGTAGATAGTCAGAATGTTGGGATGATTCAAGCTGGAAGCGGTGCGCGCCTCCTGCTGCAGGCGTAAGAAGGAAGATGGATCGGCGGTTAGGTCCGGAGTCAGAAATTTGAGCGCGGCGTGGCGGCCCAGGCGGGTATCGAGCGCCAGATAGACATGCCCCATGCCGCCTGCACCGAGCCGTCGCAAGATGCGATAAGAGCCATATTGCTTGCCTTGCCGCGCATCGGTAGCAAGTATCGTGTCCTCGAGCGCCGGAGCGGAGGATGCGGGAATGCGCCGGCTCAAGCGCCGGAATGTTTTAGTGATTCCCTCTCGCAAACTGGGCATGGCGTGGGCACGGGCCAGCTTGGTTCAATGCCAGCTCGGTTTAATTTTGATTGAAGCCTTGTCTTTTGATTGTCGCGCACACGCGACTTGGGATCAGAGAAGCTTGAAGATCCTTCGCCAGCGGATCACTCGCTTCAGGCTGCCTGCCGCAGCCGGCTCGGAGGAATCGTAGAGGAGAACAGGATTGCCCACAATATCGGCCGCATCGAGAAAACCCCAGTAGCGGCTATCGAGCGAATTGTCGCGGTTGTCGCCAAGCACGAAATATTTTCCGGGAGGAACAACTACCTCGCCGTTGACAACGTGATTTCGAAGCATGTCTTCCAGAGCGCTGGTCTGGCGCGAATCGGGCAGCGGAGGGATATCGGCGGCATCCTCGGGGAAATTGTCGCGCCACCGGTTCGGCGATTGGAACTTGTGGGTCGCATACGGCTCGGCCAGAGCGGTGCCGTTTCGATAGACAGTTTTTGATACGATCCGGATGCGATCGCCAGCTATTCCCATCACGCGCTTTACAAAGATTTGGCGCCGGTCAATGGGATAGTGAAACACGACGATTTCGCCGCGCGCAGGCTGAACACGCGGAAAAACGCGCGTCAGTATACGGTCGCCGATTAACAGGGTATTCTCCATCCCTCCGCTTGGCACGACCATCGCTCGAAAGAACAATAAAGGGAGAGTGAATACGCAGCAGACGGCAATCCATGCAAACGGAGAGCCCTTCCGCGCGCCCGATATAGCCAATTTCCGCCCGGCCAGGAAAAACAAAAGCGCAAAGACCACATTCAAACCCACCGTCAATCCAAGCTGAGCCTTAGACAGCGTATTGGCGCGCGAGGAAACAAGCAGCGGAATAGTAATCTGCGCCAGTTCGAAAAGAGCGAAGCCATAAGCGCTCCACACCCGTTTGCGCAAGATTCCGATGCCGGCGCACAGCGGAACAAGGGCAAAGAGCACAAGGACCGGCTGCTGCAGCGCGGCAATCAATCCAATCGCCGCTAACAGGAAAGCGACAATGGCGGCGATGCGCGGAAGGGTCTTCAAATGCGAATGTTCCAATCCCATGGTAGATTGGGTGCCTGCTCATGGCGCTCCCGCTCCTGAACGCGGACACAGCCGTCGCTTATTTACGCGATCGCGGGCTCGCTGAACCGAACCGTGACGAGCGGGTTCAGGTCCGCAGCCTGTCGCGGCGGAATCACAACCTCGCCATTGAGATCGGCGGCCGCACCCTTTGGCTGATCAAGCAGATCCAACATCACACTCCCGAAGTAGTAGCAAGTCTGGCGTGCGAGGCCTATTGCTACTATGCCGCGGAAAACGGCGGGCCGCTCGCTGCGCTGCACCCCCTCATGCCGCGCTGCGCGTACTTCGATTCCGAGCATTCCATTCTCGTGATCGGCTTTCTTGAAGGCCTGAACGCGGCCGATGCCCACGAACGAACAGGGCCATTTGAAACGCGTCTGGCCAAGGAGCTTGGCCGCGTCCTCGCTCGTGTCCATCGCACCCCCCTGCCCTCCGGTTTCCCATGCGCGCTGCCATGGGTCTTGCAGCCCTTCGAAGAACGCTGGCGCTTTAGCGCTCGATCGAGTTTTCTGGCGCTGTTTCATGCCGACGTCACAGTGGCGCGCTCGCTCACAGAGCTACGCGAGAGTTGGCAGGCAAATACGTTCCTACACGGCGATGCCCGGCCGGAAAATTTTGTTCTCTCGCCGGCTTCCGAAATGCGGCTTGTGGATTGGGAACTGGCCGGCATAGGCGACGCGGACTGGGACTGCGCCAACGTCATGCAATATTACTGGACACATTGGGTATCGATTGGCTGGCCAACGCTGGCTGCCTGGAACGCGCTCACGGGAGCGTTGCAAAATTTCTGGACGGCATACAACGACGGCTCCCCTCAATCGCTCGCTCGGGTCACTCGTTACACGGGCGCGCGCTTGATTCAGACCGCCTATGAGCATTTGGCAAGCGCCGGGGGAATAACGGTCGTAGTCGACCGCCTGGTGCGGCTTGCCACCCTGCTGCTGCTTCAAACTGATTTGAGTTTTGTAGGGCGGACGTCCTCGTCCGCGGCCGACGTCCTCGTCGGCCCACTCGAGGAGTGCCATGCCGAACTTTGACAATTGCATTTCAGAGATGCTGCGCCAGGTTTGCATTCTCTCGCCCGAAAGCGCGCGTATCGGCGAGCGCGAACAGCACGGTCTGCAGGACTGCCTCGTTCCTTGGCTGCAGTGCGAGATCTACAAAAATTTCTTCTGCCACATGCAGCCGGTGAGCGCGCCGGCTTCCGTCCCGCTGCTGGTACGGGCGCTTGCCGCCGCCAACGCCGGCATAGGAACGGCGCAGCCTGCCTGGTACATGGCGCATGGCCGGCCGGAGCCGCCAGCGACCAAATGGCTGCGGCTCTACTGGCATGTGAGTTCGCAAGGAGCCCCGGTTCTTCTGGGCCTTACAACGGAAATATTGCATCGTCTCCAGGTCCCCTTCCGGTTGAAGATTCTTCTGGACACATCGATTGATCGCCGTGACGCAGCGGTGCTCTACCTTCCGCGAAACCGCTGGATCGTCGCGCGTGATTTTGTGGAGCCTGTTTCGAGGCAATTAGAGGATCTGAGCGCCCTCCATCCCGAAATTCCATTGTTTGCGAAGCTGGTGCGGCCGGGAGTTGGATTGGCCGAAGATCCGCAAACCGGGGTGAGCTTCGGCCTGCATCGCTCGGGACTTGTCGCGCGTGCTCTAGCTCGAAATTACCTGGCCGGCCCCACGGAGAAAGCGCAAAGGGCGCAATGGTCCGCCCTAAGCGCCGAGTTCGCGCGCGAGGGCCTCTCTATCAATCGTCCCTATCTAAACGCCGCCTCACGCGATGTTTACGAATTCTGACAAGCGCGCGCTAATAACCGGGCAATGGCTTCATCAATCGGCTGCCCGGAATACTTTTGGTAATACATAAATCCGGGCGACGGATTGACTTCAAAGCAATACCAGGTTCCGTTCTCGTTTCGCAGGTCCACTCCGGCAATCGTGAACCCCATTTCCGCCGCTACCGCGCGGCACTTCGCCGCACATTCCGATGGAAGGTCGTATGGGCGAATCTCCAGCGAATCGCCGCTCAACGTAGCGTAGCGGTAGTCATCCGCCTTGGTCACGATTTCGCAAGCGAAAACCTCATCGCCAATTACGTGGGCGCGCACTTCCGGGCCGGCAATCCACCGCTGGAATTGCGTCGGGCACCACGACACATAATCCAGCCGTTCCTCGTCCTCCGGCCGCAATTGCGAAACGATGCTGCGCACTGCGCTGACCGATTTGTAGATGATCGGTCCATGGATGTCTCGAAATTCCCGCGCCGCAGCCGCATCCGTGGTTAGCAAAGTCTCCGGGATGGCGAAACCCGCAGCCTCGATCCGAGCTGCTTGATAAGGTTTCGAGTAGTTGAGCGCCATCTCGCGAGGCCGATTGAGAACCAGCGCGGGAGTCAAATCTAGCCAGATCGATAGCGCCTGCTGAATGGCGTTGGCATGCTGGAACGCCGGGCTTTGCGGGCCGGCGTCGGCTACTGGCTGGATCAGCTTCCAATCGTATGGCCTCGGATAGACCGCTTTCACATCTTTTAGCCGAAGCTCCTCGCCCCCGACTCGTAGCGTGCCTCCGATCCTTTCGCCGCACTCCAGCACCAACTCGGTATCGAGTATGGCGCGTTGATCGAGATAAGAGAACGGAACGCGGTCGCGCTTAAGAATTTCTTCTACGGCGGCCATCGGCGGGTCGGAAGGGATGCCCCAGAGAAGGACCATATTCAGGCGAAATAATCGAGCACGGCTTGTTCTATCCCGCAATCGTCGAGCGGCGGGCATAAATCCGCCGCAAGGAAACAAGCGTCGCTGTCTGGCCCGTCAAAGCGGAATTTCACCAGATCGACATGCGCGGCGGCGGCCAAGGCACGTGCTTTTTCCGCCAGGCCCCACGCCACATCGCCAAAACATCGGACGCCTGCTACCACCGTAAGCTCGGCGAACGAGCCCCTGTGTTCCGGCCATCTCGGCTGGTCGGACGAGGTGAGTTGAATGGCCCGGCGCATCGATCGCACACGCATCCCCGCTCGCGCGGCGTAGTAGATCCAATGCTCCGGAAACCATCCCGGTCCCAACAAGCTGCGCGGCGTAGGACGATTCAGAACAGGCTTGCTCAGCGCGTTCAGCCAATAGACCAGGAACGCCGTCATCTCCGAAGCCACATAGTCCCGATCGGAGACCATGATATGCGGCAAATCCGTCGCAAGCACGGCTGGCGACCGGATCAACACGCCTCGAATTTCAGAGGAGGGGTAAGGCGTCCCTTCGATCACGCACCGGGAATCATCGGGATTTTGGGAATTGCAACGCCATCCGGCGCGGGAAAGATCGGCGGGAACCATTAGGCGCGCCCCTCGATCTCTCCAGCGCCGGACCAGATTCTTCGCGTATGTATCGTGCTCCTGGGCGAACACGACAATCATCGGCGGGATTACGTTCTTGCCGCTTCTTTGGCCTTAGGAAGCCGGGCTTCCAAATCATCAAGCCGTTGCCCGAGCTTTCGCAGCTCGTCGGCCGCGTTCGCCGTTTCGAGACCCGCCTGCGGCGCTTGGCGCGTAAAGGCCTGGCCCGCCACCACTTGGGTCAACTGATTAACGGTCGCCGTCAACTGCGCGATCTGGCTCGAGATCGTGAGCAGTTGGCTCGGATCGGGTTTGGTCTCAACCGGGGTATGGCTCGGAATTTGAAACTGAGGAATCTGCTGAAATACTTCCGCTTCAAACTTGATGTTTTGTAGACCCATAAGATTGGCTTGTCCTTTCGATTGCTGGAGCGAGCTTGCGTCGCCTCCTCTAGTGAGTGATCAGTGTACATCGTTTCACTAGGGAGTACCAGAAAAATCGGATCAGCCGTCGACGTGGGTGCTGAAGAACCGGTCGAGTTCTGCTTTCTTCGTGGCGAGCGAACCGGAGATATGCTGCATTTCCGTCCTCGAAAGCGGACGGAAATTCCTGGCGGATTCTACATTGGCGGTAATATGCTCCAGTTTGGGCATGCCCACTACCGCCGTAGCCACTGGCAGCGATAGCGAATAGTGCAGCAGCTTCTCCGGTGAAGCGCCGTTCAGCAACGCGTCCTGAGCAAACACCTTCATCGCGATTACACCCATATTCTTGCGATTCGCCACCGGCAGCGCCACCGTTTCGAAGCTCGTCACAATGTCCGGGTTCGGCACCATGCCCCGGGTGCCGCTCTTCATGCCCGTCCGCGCTCCGTTTAATGCCATCTGGGTGCAATCGAAATCATGCCGCTCGAGCGCTGTCCGAAGCACTACCGGATCGTAATGGCTGGTGATCCCGACGAAGCGCGTCAGTTTCTCGTCTCGCATCTTGACCAGCTGTTCGAGCGGGCCGCCTTTTGCCTCGACCTGCGCCAAATCGTCTTCCGTGGTCAGCGCGTGGATATGGATCAGGTCAATTTGATCCACCTGTAGCGCACGCAGGCTCTCTTCGACAATACGCCGGCTTTCCGCCCCATTTCGATTGGTCAGCTTGGTCGCCAGAAAAATACCGGAACGCCGGCCCTTCAATACCTTGCCGATACGCCGCTCACTCAGATGATCGCGGCCGTAGTCATCCGCGGAATCGATGTAGGTAATACCCGCGTCGAGCGCTTTGGTCGCTGCTTTCAGCGCCGCATCCTCGTCCTTGTACATCAGGTAGCGGCTGCCACCCCCCATGGCGAGGATCGAGACGCGCGCTCCGGTTTTGCCAAGCGTCCGGGTCGGAAGAGCGCTCGTTTCCGCGTCCAGTCTTGCCACACCCGGCCAAACCGCGCCCGCGGCGGCTACACCCTCTAGGAATCTTCGTCGAGTAACACTCATACCCGCACTGCCTCCATCTTTAAGCTAATCCAAGATGAAGCGCCACGGCGGATCGAATTCTGTTCTCAAGGCGCATGCTCGAGAGAAGAAACCGGAATTTGAGACCTCTGCCATGTGGGGCGGATTGGAAATCCGCGGCCGATTGATAATCGGCCTCCTCGAGTCGTCTTCTATGCCGCTAAAGTCAACCGCATTTGAGCGTAAGCGACCTTAACTGTATTCCGGGCTGATCATGAGGCGCTAATGCTTCTGGCCCCGTGTCTACAGTTGGCGCCCTCGGAGTCCCCAGGTCAGGGCTTCATGTGTAGGCTGTTGTGGATGGCGTAAAGAGCCAATTCCAAACGATCTGAGACGCCCAGCTTGTCGAAAACATTGTGGAGGTGGTTCTTCACAGTCTGCTCTGTGATGAACATTTTCTCCGCAATCTCTTTGTTTTTATAACCTTGTGCAATCAGGATGATAATCTCGCGTTCGCGCTGGCTGAGTTGCGCCCGCTCCCGCGAAGACTTTCCATTGCCGCCGTGCATGGCGGGAAATTCCGTGGGCGAAGCGAATTGCCGAATAACCGCGGCCGTCGTGTTCGAATCGAGCCAGATTTCGCCCGCATGGACTTTATTCACACTCTTTTCGATGAGACTCGTGGGCGCGTCCTTGGAAAGAATTCCGAGGCAGCCGAGCTTCATCGCTTCGACAAACTCTTCCTTATTCTCAGAAGAGGAAAAAAGAATGACCTTGGATCGCGGAGCGCGGGCCTGGATACTGCGAAGCACGGTCAGGCCGTCCACGCGCGGGAGTTTCAATTCCATCAGCACGACATCCGGATCCAAACTTACTGTTTTTTCAATTGCTTCGACACCGTCCGAAGCTTCTCCCACAATATCGATCTCGGTCTGGCGCGCCAGCACCGTACGTAACCCTTCCAACACGATAGGGTGACCATCGACAATTAAGACGCGGATTGGTGTAGATGCCATCGAATTCTCAAAAATACTTCCGCTTAGTACTCCGGTACCATAAGGTCTAGAACCTCGATACTTGCACCTAACGGGATTATAGTTCGGAAACAGCCTTTGTCCAGCAAGTTTACGCCCCCTTCGGGCCCGATATCCTCTTCCTAAAGTACTATTCGGACTACGGCGCTGAAATCTTCAGTTTTTTGCGACCCTTCTTTCCAATGCCCCGCAACCGTAACTCTTAAAATAGCTTCATGCCTAAATTGTCGATCAAAGATCTCGATCTAAAAGATAAAACCACATTTATCCGGGTGGACTACAACGTCCCCTTATCGCCCGACGGAAAAGAGATCACGAGCGACAAGCGGATACGAGCCTCTCTAGCCACAATTCAGTATGCGCTTGAACATGGCTCCGGTGTAATCCTTGCCAGCCATCTGGGCCGCCCCAAAGGCAAGCCGCAGCCCACCATGAGCCTGAAACCGGTAGCGGCGCGGTTAAAGGAGTTGCTCGGGCGCCCGGTTGCCATGGCCCCCGATAGCGTGGGTCCTGCAACAGCGGCCATGCGGCCCAAGCCCGGCGAGGTATTGTTGCTCGAAAACCTGCGCTTCCACCCCGAAGAGGAGGCCAATGATCCGGAATTCTCGAAACAACTCGCTGGTCTTGCCGATGTTTATGTGAACGACGCCTTCGGCTCGGCGCACCGGGCGCACGCGTCGACCGTCGGCATGGTTTCCTATGTCCCGCTCGCGGCCGCCGGTTTGTTGATGGACAAGGAATTGGAGTGGCTGACGCGCGCGACGAAAAACCCGGAGCGGCCCTGCATCGCTCTCCTGGGCGGAGCCAAAGTCTCGGACAAAATTGAAGTGATCCAGAATCTGCTGCGGGTAGTGGACAAGCTGCTGGTAGGCGGCGCTATGGCTTACACATTTCTTCGCGCACAAGGCAAAACAACCGGCCGCTCACTGGTTGAGGAAGATAAGATCCCTCTTGCTGCCCGGTTACTCGAAATGGCAGGCGCCAAGTTGGAGTTGCCGCTCGACCACGTCGTAGTGCAAGAGATTCGGCCCGGCGCCGACCACAAAATCGTTACCGAAATCGGCGCGGATCAGATCGGCGTCGATATTGGACCGAAAACCGTTGAAGCGTATACCCGAACGATCGCAGCAGCCAAGACTATCATCTGGAACGGTCCGATGGGCATTTTTGAAATGCCGCCCTTTGACAAAGGCACGGTAGCCCTTGCCAAAGCAGTAGCCCAATCCGGCGCGGTCTCAGTAGTGGGCGGAGGCGATTCGGAAAAAGCGATCAAGACCGCTGGCGTGGCGGACAAAATCACTCATATTTCGACCGGCGGCGGCGCATCGCTCGAATTTCTGGCAGGAGTCGATCTGCCTGGCGTGGCAGTGCTGACCGACAAGGCCGCTGCCGCGCTCTAACGCAAGTTCGTCACAACCACTCCCTTGCGGCGAGTGGCTCAGAAACTGCTCGAACGTTTCAGCAAATTACCGAGCCGCGACCGCGAGGGAGCGTCTTCAACATTCAAGGGTGACGAACTGGGCTGAGGCCAATAAAAAAGCGCCGGGACCGAAATCCCGGCGCTGTCAGCTAGCCCCGCTTTGCGTTACGCGCCGCGAAGCTTGTCCATCCGTTCCTGGGCGCTTGCCAGATCCAGATGTGTGCTGATGGACTCTTGCATCTGGTCCGCATGTCCGGCAATCGCGCTGAGATGCTCCGTATAATTCGGAACAAACAACCTGCCCTGATTCTCATTCAGGTACTTGATGGCGGCCTCAGTGCGCGCGGCAAGCTGCCCCGCTACGGGGGTGATCGAATCGATGGCTCCCCGCTGCCAGGGCTCCACAGAGCCACGCATGGCGTCGAGATTTGCGAGCCGCTCACCGATGGAATTGATGTGCTCTTTGGCCAGCGCCAACCGGTGGGCATGCGCCTGCCAACTCGTTCTATTAAGCCGATAGGTCTTGAGTGTTGCGGCATCTCGATTCAGGTCATGTGTTAGCAATCGGACCTCCCGAAGAAGCCGGGTGGCGTCAGCGGATTTCTGCGATGCCGATGACGATTCCGCCAGTAAAGGCGTCCCCGCCGCCAGCGCCGCGGCCACAGCCAAATAAGTCATTCTTTTCATAATTGATTTCTCCTCGCTTCCAAAATTAGCGCAGGAGACCCTTATTTGAAAAATAGAAAGATTGGAAACGATACTTTTATTTTTTGAAAGTATGACGAGCCAACTCGGAAATGGCCGCTACCGCCGGATGCTTGATCTTGCGCTCGGCGGAAATGGCATAAAACTCTTCCCTTGCCGTATCCAGCCGGCCCACCAGCGCCACTCGATAGTACTTGCGCAGCTCGTCTTCCACGGCCGTTGGCGAGGCGAATATGCCGACCCCGGCCTGCCCGAATACGTTTAATAGAGCGCGGTCCTGAAACTCACCTACCACCAGCGGGCGAATTCCACGCGCGTCAAACCACTGGTCGAGCGTGCGGCGCGACGGCGAATTTTCAAGTGGCATGAGAAACGGCGCGCCGTCAAGCCGCTCCGGAAAATCTTTACGGTACCGCACCGCTAAGGCCGGGGCCGCGAATAGCGCCAGGCTGCTCGATCCCAGTAAATGGCTGAACAGCCGCCCACGCACCGCCGAGTGCGCCGGCGCGTCTGTCAACACCACATCCAATTCATGGGCGGCCAGGTTGAGAAGCAAACGCTCCGGCTGGTCCTCATAACAGACCAGGTGGACCGGTGTGGGGCCGGCAAGCGCTGGCTGCAATATTCGATAAGCCACCAGTTTCGGCATTAAATCGGAGATTCCGGCCACCAGGCGCGCCGGACGGCCACGCGGCCTGCCCTTCAGCACATCGGTCAATTCCCGGCCCAAAGAAAAAATCTCATCCGCATAGCGATACACCATCTGGCCGGCCTCGGTAAGCACCAACCGGCGGCCGGCGCGGCTGAACAGCTTTTCCCCGAGGCTCTCCTCGAGCGCGCGAATCTGGCTGCTGATGGTTGGCTGCGCCAGCCGCAGCTCCTGGCAGGCGCGGGAGATGCTACCGGTTCGCGCGACCATCCAGAAATACAAAAGGTGGTGATAATTCAGCCAGTCCATGGAAGCGCCCTTTCATCTATAAAACCTTTGAAGTGAATCCAGTTTATCTACATATCCAATGCTTGGCGAATGCGTCTATCACGCAGGAGCCCAAAAGTTATGAGCGCACGCAAATTGAACTTGAATGTGTATAGAGCCGAACTGACCGTGAGAGCGGGAGATCTGAAAAAGATCTTGGGCACACCGCTCGAAGCAGGACGCAGGGAGCGTTCGCTCCGCTTACTGCGGCAAATCGAATACGCCCT
>JAICIH010000058.1 GCA_025924475.1 Bryobacteraceae bacterium | reverse complement strand
TTTCTGCTCGGCAGGACACGCCTTGATCTCGCCATTCAACCGCTGCACTGGCTGAAGTTTTTCGGACAGGCGCAGGATGCGCGCGCTTATTTTCAAAACGTGCCGCACCCCGGTGGGAACTATCAGGACACCTGGGACATTCGCCAGGCATACGTACAACTGGGGGACGCCAAGAGCGGACCTATTGCGCTCATGCTGGGAAGACAGGCAATCGATCTGGGAGATGAGCGCCTGATCGGCAGTTCGAACTGGACCAACACCGCGCGCTCGTTCGATGCCGCTAGCCTGTTGCTGCATCATGGCGGCTTGCGGCTGCAGGCTTTTGCCGCTTCCGTTGTCGATGAACGCGACCAGGAATTAGATCACCACACGCAAGGCAACGACCTCCATGGCCTTTACGGCGGCATCGATTCGCTTGTGCCGCACGCCACCATCGAGCCGTTTATTCTGTGGCATCTCGCACCGCTTTCTCTTTCGAGCGCCACCGAACACGGCGGCCGCGGCAAGTTGAACGAAAAAACCGGCGGCGTGCGTTGGGTCGGCAAATTGCCGCACGGCTTCGATTACAACATCGAAATGGCGAAGCAGTTCGGATCGTTTGGCCTGGACTCGATCGACGCCTGGGCAGGGCATTGGGTGCTCGGCAGACAATTCTCTTCACTCCAATGGCAGCCGCGCGTGTTCCTCGAATATAACTACGCATCGGGCGACCGGAATCCCGGCGATGGAACGCGCGCGACGTTCGATTCGCTCTATCCCACGGCGCACGGCAAATACGGCATCGCGGACCAGGTGGGCTGGCGCAATATTCACAATCCTCACCTCGGACTCGAGCTTAAGCCGAATAAAAAGCTGTCGATCGCCGGCGGCTTTCACGAGTATTGGCTCGCCAGCGCGCGCGACGGCTTATATAACGCGGGCGGCTCGTTGATTGCGCGCTCACCGGATGGCAGCGCGGGCCGGCATGTAGGAGAAGAGCTCGACGTCTTTGGCCTTTACAGCGTAAGTAAGACTATTTCGTTCGGCGCCGGCTATGGCCAACTCTTCACCGGCGAATTCCTGAACCGCACCACACGCGGCCACAACTATCATTACGCCTACACCATGCTGACGTGGCTTTTGTAGGCGCAACATCGCTATCCCTATCAGATTAAAGGCCCTCTCGGATTAGAATCGATATTGGGCAAAGGATGAACATCTCGGTCAAGAGCGAATACGCACTCAAGGCGGTATTCGATCTGGCGGCGCAGACGCTTGCGATGCCGCAAGGCGCTCCGGCCACTCCCGTCAAGATAGCCGATATTGCCAAGCGGCAGCAGATCCCGCAAAAATTTTTGGAACTGATTCTCGCCGGGCTCAAACAAAACGGCTTCGTGGATTCGCGGCGCGGCGCGGAGGGCGGCTATCTGCTCGCGAAAGGCGCCGACTCGATCACTATCGGCGAAGTGCTCCGCGCCGTTGAGAATGTGAAGAGCAACGCACGCGGCCAGAAAGAAGATCCGTTTTGCAAGATTTGGCAGCGGGTCGATTCCGCTGTTTCGGAAGTGCTCGATCAAACCAGCTTCGGCGAACTTGCCAGAGATTGGCAGGCGCGCCACTCGCGTTACGTGCCCAATTGGGAAATCTAAATTGAAGGCCTAGGAGGCAATACTTGTTTTATCAGGACAACTCGTACAGCATCGGCCGTACTCCGCTCGTAAAACTGAATCGCGTGATTGACGGCGCAAAGGCGACCGTGCTGGCGAAAATCGAAGGCCGCGGTCCGGCATTTTCGGTGAAAGACCGCATCGGCGCGTCGATGATCTGGGACGCCGAGGAGCGCGGCGTATTAAAACCAGGCAAGGAAATCGTCGAGCCCACCAGCGGCAATACCGGCATCGCGCTCGCCTTCGTGGCCGCCGCCCGCGGATATCCCATTACTCTGACAATGCCCGAAACCATGTCGCTCGAGCGCCGCAAGGTGCTCAAAATTTTGGGTGCGAACCTGATACTTACCGAAGGCGCAAAAGGGATGAAGGGCGCCATCGCAAAAGCGGAAGAAATTGTAGCCTCCGATCCCAATCGATTTTTCCTGCCGCAACAGTTCGATAATCCAGCCAACCCGCGCATTCACTTTGAAACCACCGGGCCTGAAATCTGGGACGATACCGAAGGCACAGTAGATGTGCTCGTATCGGGCGTGGGAACCGGCGGCACGATCACCGGCGTTTCGCGCTTCATCAAAGGAGAGAAGAAGCACCCGATGATCTCGATCGCGGTCGAGCCCACGGGCAGTCCGGTCATTCTGCAGACCATGCAGAAGCAGGAGCTGAAGCCCGGCCCGCACAAGATTCAGGGCCTCGGCGCGGGATTTATTCCGAAAAATCTGGACATCTCGCAAGTGGATCGCGTGGAGCTTGTGACAAACGAAGAATCGATCGAGATGGCGCGCCGCTTAGCCCGCGAAGAAGGCCTTCTGAGCGGGATTTCTTGCGGCGCCGCTGCCGTGGTTGCGGCACGCGTTGCCAAGGAGCCGGCGATGGCGGGAAAAACGATCGTGGTCGTAATGCCGGACGCCGGAGAGCGGTATCTCAGTTCCACGTTGTTTGAAGGAATGTTCGATTAGGGGATTTTTTCGAAACGCACAACAATTTTTTCGCAAAACGTAACCCTTGCGAAAGATGAATCGTTATTAAAGTACATCCCCGTAACGAATGCGGGCGCTTACCCCAGTTACCCGAAACCCCAAGCGCCCGCATCCCCTTTAAAAACTTTCTGTTGAACCGTTAGGTGTGGCGGCCGCTCACAACCACTCCCTGCGGTCGTGGCTCAGTTTCAAGATCAACAACTTGCGGAGTTCACGCTCCCTCACGGTCGCGGTTCTTTGTAGCTAAAGAACCAAGCGCGTAAGTACTCGTCAACAAGCGACGTTCTAGCTAGTTAATCCTTAGTACGCCATTTGGCAATTTCCAAAACGATTTTGCCAATATGGTTTCCACTTTCGAGACGCTCGTGCGCACGCGCCGCGTCGGCCAACGAAAAAACCGAATCGATCACCGGCCGGATAGTGGTTTTCGCCGGCAGCAGCAGCCAAATATTTTGGAGCAGCGCTTGCGCTACTTCACCCTTCGCAGCGGGTGTGCGAGCGCGCATAGTGGAACCCAAAATGCGCAGTCGTTTGGCCATTAGCTTGCGTATATCGAGCGGCGCCGTCCGGCCGCCCTGCGTCGAAATGATGACCAGCCGCCCCTCCAGCACGAGCGCATCCAGATTGCGGTCGAGATACGGGCCGCCCACCAGGTCGAGGATGATATTGACGCCTTGCGCCTCGGAGACAAAATCGGATTTCTTATAATCGATCGCGCGCTCGGCGCCCAGTTCTAAGCAGGCGGCGCATTTTTCCGGCGTGCCGGCGGTCGCCAGCGGAATGGCGCCGACCGCTCGCGCGAGCATAATGGCCATGCTGCCGATGCCACTCGCACCGCCGTGGATCAATACTCGCTCGCCGGCTTTCAACCCGCCGCGCGTAACGAGATTGTCGTAGACGGTGAACAGATTCTCGGGAAGTGTGGCCGCTTCAATAGCGGACCAGTTTTCGGGAATCGGAAGCGCCTGCACCGCCGGCACTGCACAGTATTCTGCATAGCCACCGCCGCTCAGAATGGCGCACACGCGGTCGCCTGTCTTCCAGCCCTGCACATCCACGCCGATCGAATCGATAGTTCCCGCGGCATCGAGACCGGGGATATCGGAAGCGCCCGGCGGCGCAGGATATTTCCCCTGGCGCTGCAGAATATCGGCCTGCGCCACGCCGGCAGCTTCGATGCGAATCACTAATTCATCGGCGCGCGGCTCGGGTTTGGGACGGTCGGTGAGATGTAGAGTGCCGGAAGAAATTTCGATGGCGTGCATATATGTATGCGGCGTTCAATCAGCGCGCTACTAGAACCCACATTACTGCTTAGCCCTTGTATTGGCGGATGGAACGCGGCAATGCTGGGTTAAGGGAACCTGCCATGAGTCGAAAAAGTTGGTCGAATCTGTTTTTATTCTTGGCGGCCGTCAGTCTCATGCTCGGTGTGTTGCCCAGCAACCCGTTTCCGCTGCTGGCCTGGATTGCGCTTCCTGTGTGGCTGGCGCTCGGAACCGTCTCGCGCCGCCGCATGGTCTAGCGCAAGATTTCATTGGCAAGCTCAGGACGAATTTCTCTTAACCGCTACAATCTTTCTTACGTCCTGATTGTCTATGAGTCTGGTCTCGTCTAGTCGTTTCTTACTGGTCTGCCTGTTGACGGCCGCTTTTTGTCTGGCGCAAGAGAAGCCCGAACGCCCCGCTCCGCCGCCTGCCGAAGCGCCTCCGGCTCCGCCGGTGATTGCCACGCCAAAACCCCCGCAGGAACCGCCCGTTCTCGAAGACGGCGGATTTTCGATCGAGCCTTTCTATTGGTTCAGCAAACAACAACCCGCGTTGTTCGGAGGCAAGAAGGCGCTCACCACCTTCCAGAATCTCGATTATCCGGGAAGCTCCAATCGTCCCTTGGGTGGGGAGATCGGCATCCCGACAGGCCACTCGAATACATTGCGGCTTTCTTATTTCCGCGTGCAAGGCCACGCCGACTCGACCGCCGCCCAGGATGTAAATCTGTTCGGGGAAACCTTCAGCGCCGGCGATGCTCTTTCGGCGAACTATCTGGTCCAGAACGCCAAAGTTTCCTGGGACTATCTTTCTTATACCTGGCGTCCGTCCGCCGGTCACATTCATCTCAAGACTCTGTACGAATTGCAGTACCTGAACATCGGCACGAATATTTGGGCGCCGTTCAGGCAGCCGGTCAGCGATGCGAACGGGAACGTGGATACCTTCACAACCGCCGGTTCGCGAACGGTGTTCTATCCAACTTTGGGAATGGAGCTCGAATCGATGCTCGGCAAACATTTCCGTTGGGAGATCAAAGGCTCGGGCTTCGGCTGGCCGCATCGCGGCAACATTTGGGATGTGCAAGGAACGATCGCGGTGCGGTTCGGCTCGGTGGAGATACTGGGCGGCGAAAAAGCGTTTCACTTCAAGACCTCGCCGCAAGCGGAACAGTATTTTGTGCAGACTCTGCAGGGCGCCTACGTTGGTATCCGCTATTACTGGGGCCAGCACCAGTAATTCATTTCTTTTTGCTTCTGCGTACCCATTTCGCGATCGAGAGCGCGCTGCCCACCACACAGAGAACGACGAAAGCGATCATTGTCCAGCGGAACGGCTGCGACTTAGAAATGTTCAGAATCTGGCGGCCGAATCGAATTGCCAGATAGCCCAAAATCAGAAAGCGCGCGGCGCGTGATACCGCGACCAAGGCCAGCAGCTTTTTTCGCGGGTATCCGAGCGCGCTGGTAGTAGCGACGACCATGGTGAAGGGAAACGGAGGCGGCGCGAGGCACCCGATTACAATCGCTCTGCCACCTTTCTCGCCGATTTTTCGTTTCAGGTATTCGAAGCGCGATTTCCCGGCCACTTTTTGCACGCCCGCTTCGCCTGCCTTGCGTGCGACTAAGTTGAGCAGGAACGTGCCGCAGGTGGAGCCGCATACCGCGCTCAGAACATAGAGTAAATAGCCTTCGTGATGCCGCGCCACCAGAGCGACTATCAGAAGATCATTTCCGAACGGTAAAAAAAGGAACGAAGAATCCAGCACGCCCATTAGAAAAGGGCCGAAATAGCCGAGCCGGAATAGCAGCGCTAGAAATTGAAGAAGCACGCCAAGCAGCCAGTCTACCTGTACTGTGATATTTTCGTCTCGATGAAACGCTATCCCGCTGCGATTTTTGCACTCGCTTCGATTTGCGCCGCGGCTCAGACACCGAGAGAACCCGAAAAAATGACAATGCCGCCGAATCGCATGGCGCACATTCTCGTGGTCGGCCAAACGGAAGGCTTCGAGCACGATTCGGTGCCCGATGCTATGGCTAACATCTGGCGCATGGGACACGACACGCGCCTCTGGGAAGCTACTTTGCGGACGGATACGGAAAATATCACGAAGAAGACCGTCAAAAAAGGCAATTTCAAAAGCCTGAATTACTTTGACGCCCTGATTTTTGCCAGCACCACGGGCGAACTGACGTTAACCGAAGATCAGAAGCAGGATATGCTGTCTTTCATCAAAGACGACGGTAAAGGTTTCGTCGGTGTGCATGCGGCGCTCGATACCAATTACAAATGGCCCGAGTATGGCGAGATGATCGGCGGCTGGTTCGACCAGCATCCCTGGGGCACATTCAACGCGCCGATTATTTTGGAAGATCCGAATTTTCCGGCGGTGAAGCATTTCCCGCACGCCTTCACCAAACGCGACGAGATTTATCAGCCGAAAGCGTGGTCGCGCGACAAAGTGAACGTGCTGCTTAGTCTGGATCCTTCGAAGCTGAACTACGAAAACAATCCGCGCATTCACCGCACCGATCATGATTTCGCGGTGGCGTGGTCGAAGATGTACGGTAAAGGCCGCGTCTTTTATTCCACGCTAGGACACACGAAGGAAGCTTGGGACGATCCCGATATTACGAAGATGTACTTCGAAGCGATCAAGTGGGTGTTGGGGTATACCGAAGGCAGCACCGCATCGCATCCTCGCCCGTAGAGAGCCGCTCCCTCACGGTCGCGGTTCTTTTGCGCCGAAAGAACCACGCGCCGCAAGTGGCCGGAGCAGCGCTTATTCGATAACACAATCTGCCTGATTCGCAAGCAGGTCGGTTAATTCCCGATCCTGTTTT
Organism: Bryobacteraceae bacterium; assembly: GCA_025924475.1. GTDB lineage: Bacteria > Acidobacteriota > Terriglobia > Bryobacterales > Bryobacteraceae > Bog-105. The sequence continues at coordinate 14,974 of JAICIH010000058.1, read as the reverse complement.
CTCGCCCGATACGCCGTTTGCAGATTTCGCGCTGCCTCCGGCTGGCAAGGTTCCCGCCGGATTGCTTCGCGCCATAACAGTATGGCGTTATCGAAATCGTTCGCGGCAGCGTAGAGATTCCCAAGATTCACCAGAGCCGCTTCCGAGCCGGGGTCTTTTTGCAGCACGGATCGATAGAGCACGGCGGCTCGCTGCGGATTGCCCGTCCGCTGATAGAGATCCGCCAGCCGCAGTTCCACCTGCGCGTCCTGCCCCGCATCGGGTAATAAACGAAGCGCCTCTTGCACCTGACGCACATCGCCGGTGCGCGCCGCGACTTCCGCATAGGCCAGTCCCAACTCACGCGATCCGGCATCGGCCGGAGAGAAAGGACGAAGCTTCCAGAGATCCCGCGATTCCGCTGCCATATGGGATGGGATGCGGGGAATGCTGTGATCTGTCAAAACGCCGTGCCCGCCGCCTTCTACGTGTCCTTTGGGCATGTGGCATGAGACGCAGTCATTCCCGCGCTTGCATTCAGCCGTTTGATGGCAGCCCAGACATGCGGTGCGATACCACGAAACTCGTTCGGCAGGCGGTGGCACGCGGTGCGGATCGTGACAGGTGCCGCACCACATACGAGCGCCGGAAGCGATCTTGCATCGGCTGGCGGCGAGCTTCTCTACATAGCTGGTCGCCTTCAAAGCCGGCGCACCGTCGTACACGAAATACGCGGCATAGTCGGTGAGAAGCGCGCCGGGCCGGTAGTCCTCAAAGCGCTTTCGGGCTCGCGTTTCGCGCGCCTCGCCGGACATGTGGCACTGGGCGCACACCGAATCGCGGCGCGTGGCGTCCAGCTTCGCCGGGTTCACCATTTTGCCGCGGCCTTCGACATGCTCCGACCCCGGCCCGTGGCAGCGCTCGCAGCCCACTCCGGGTTGCGCAAAAGGCGGTTCCGCGTACCGGTTCGAAAAACCGGCCGCCAATCGCACTTGGCTCGAATGGCAGTTCAGGCAATCGAACGCAATCGGCCGGCTCCAGCGCGAGACGCGATCTGCTTCATAGCCGGGAGAAACATCCCAGCGGCCTTGCTGCGCATACCAAGTAACCGGCGCCTGGAAGAGGAATCCGTTGCGCGACCATAGATAGCTCTGTCCAGCGGAGCCCGAGCCGATAAAGTACGCAAGCTTCTTCTCCGCCGACTGCCGGTTAGTAGTTATTTGGACCGATCCGGAGCGATCGATTCGATAGCTCACGGCCGAAGCGGCATGCTGAAAAGCCCCCGGCGTCAGGCCGCCGCTAATGATGCCGCTGCTGCGCGCCATGGGCGTGTCACGATACGTCTTGAAAATATCCGCATGGCATCGGGCGCAGGCATTGTTGCCAACGTAGAGCGCCGTCGCCAGGAACAAAGCGATCATCGGCGGAGAGTGGCGGGCGAGGCCTCAAACGCCTTACGATGGGACGCGGCCTTCGCCGCATCGCCCAATTTTGCGTAAGCGCGCGCCAGCAGAAAATGGATCTGCCGGTCGGTGGTGCCGTGCCCCTTTGCGGCCAGCGCCTTCTCGCCTTCCGCGGCTGCCGCGGCGAATTGATCTTTCTGGAACGCAAGCCGGCCTTTTTCGTAGTGCCCGTCGCGCGAAGCCGGATCAAGTTCCAAGACGCGATCCACTTCGCGTGCGCTTTCGTCGTAGCGGCCCAACGTGAACAGCAGGCGTCCGTACGCCGTGTGTGTCTCGGCGCTCGGTTTTCCTTGTGCATTTTCGAGCGCAATCGCTTTGCGATACAGTTCGGAAGCGGCATCCGGATGCGCGAGCCCTTCTTCAGACATCGCCCAGTAAAGCAGCGTTTGGGAATCGTTTGCATCGAGGCGCGCGGCGGTTTGGAGCGCCGGAATCGCGCGCACGAAATCGTTATCTACGTAGTAAAAGAAGCCCAGCATGAACTGCGTATGAGCCGAGGCCGGGTCTAGCTGCGCGGCTTTGACAAATGCCCAGCGCGCCACATCGAAACGGTTGAACGCCATCGCGATCTTGCCGCGCAAAATCCAGGCAGGCGCATAGCTGGGATCTTCCTTGATCGCCTGGTCGAGCTGAGTGATGGCTTCGGCGTACTGCTGATGCTCGAACAATGCATTCGCGCGCTGATAGCTGTCGACACCCGCGCTGGCAGCGAGGAGCAGAGCCATGCATGCCCACATTACTCGAGCCGCCCTCCCGCTTTCAGGGTGTAGTAACGGTCCACTGCTACGTTTTCAAACCGATCCGTCTTGCCGATCGGCTTCGGCCAGCGAATCGTGAGCCAATCCAGCTTCGTGGCGGTTCCCAAGCCGAGCAACTCGCGCGGATCGTTCGCCGATAGATATGTTCCGCCGGCCGTCTTCAGCCGCGATCGCACTCGTCCTCCCGCGGACCATTGAATCACTGCGCCAGTCGAGAGCCCTTTCAGATCGAGCCCGACCCAATGATTGGTAGTTCCCGCATGATGGAGCACCAGCGGAGCGTCGCCGCTATTAGCGATCACGATATCCGGGAATCCGTCGTTGTCCAGATCGCCGACGGCCAGCCCGCGTGCCGGATAATGCTGCGTGAAAGCACTGCCGGCCTTGGGGCCGAGGCTAACGAATCGGCCGCCTTCATTATGAAACAGCAGCAGCGGCTCGCGGTAGGTGAGAGTACTGGAAATCTTCTCGATCAGGTCGTCGGGATGGCCGCTGCAGACAATCAAGTCCATATCGCCGTCCAGATCGAAATCGAAGAACTTGACGCCCCAGCCGCTATACATCTGGGTGGCGGTTCCGATGCCGCTCGCGCCCGCTTCGTCGGAAAAGGTCAAATTGCCCCGGTTCCGATATACGGAAAAGCGCTCGCGGGTGAAATTACTGACAAACAGGTCCTGATAGCCGTCGTTGTTGTAGTCGGCGGCATCCACACCCATGCCGGAGCGCGCCGCGCCATCGGCGCTGTAAGCCACGCCCGCATCCATCCCGACCTCTTTGAAAGCGCCGTTGCCTTTATTCAAGAATAGGAAGTTCGGAACCGAGTCGTTGGCTACAAACAGATCGAGCAAGCCGTCGTTATTGACGTCAGTGGCGACCGCGCCAAACGTTTTTCCCATCAGCGCGCCGATGCCGGTTTGCTGGCTCACGTCGGTGAATGTTCCATCGCCATTGTTCCGGTAGAAGCGGCTTGGCCACGGGTCGTAGGTCAGCGGGTAGCAGTAGTGGCGTACACCGGCGAAACTGCAATCGCGTTCTTTCGACTTGTCGTACTCGACGAAGTGGCCGACAAAGACATCTTGCGTACCATTGCCGTCATAGTCGAACCAGACCGCCGCGGTGTACAGGCCGGGTGCATCGAGTCCGGCTTTTGCGGTGACATCGGTAAAGGTTCCGTCGCCATTGTTCCGGTAGAGAACGTTGTGCCCGTAGTTGGTGACAAAGAGATCGGTCCAGCCGTCGTTGTTGTAGTCGCAGGTCGACACGCCGATGCCAAAATCACGGCCAGGAACGCCCGCCTTTAGCGTGACATCGGTAAATGTGCCGTCGTGATTGTTGTGATAGAGCGCGTTGCGGAGCGGCTGTTTCGGCTGGAAAAAATCGGACGGACCGCTATTGGTGAAATAGAGATCCATCCAGCCATCGTTGTCGTAATCGAAGATCGCCACACCCGGGCCCATGGATTCGGGCAGATAGCGATGCTCCGATTGCGCGTTATCGTGTACGAAATGAATTCCGGTTTGACTGGGCGGCAGTGTTACGTAAACTGCCGCCCCTGTCAATGCAAATCCAACTAGGGCGAAAAGGTACATCCGGCCGGTGTCCGCTCCCTCGCGGTCGCGGCTCTGTTTCTAAAACTGAAAGCGAGCAACGAGTTGACCGGCCCGCGGAGGATTGAAGGTTGATCCACTGTTGATCCGCCCGAATCCCGAGGAAACGCTTCCATTTGCATTGAACGCCTGGCTTGCGCCGAAGTTGGTGTTATCCGGATTGTTCAAATAGGTGCGGTTGAAGACGTTAAAGAATTCCGCTCGGATTTGCAGAGTCATCGATTCGCGAATCCTAAACACGCGGCCAATGCTCAATTCCTCGTCGGGCCGCCGCGCATATCGGTAGTCGTTGTAATAGGCGTTGGAAGTGGTGAACTGGCCGGGACCCGGGTCCGTCCAGGCCTTGGGATTCAGCACAAATTCCTTGTTCGGATCGATGCAACCGCAATTGAGGTCTTTTAGGAATAGCGGCTGCCCGGGAACACGATTGGCGAAGCTTCCGGTGAAGTACACCGAGTTGAGCTGGCCATTCGTGTTCGCATCCGGCACCCGGATAGGCGTGCCGCTCGAGTAGCGCAGAATGCCACCCAAGGTCCATCCACCCAGAATGTGCTTTGTCCAGGCATTCGGACCCCAGCGCGGCGTCTCATAGGTGAAGCTCACCACAAAAATGTTGGGTTGATCGTTGCGCGAGAAGGTTTTGTTGGCTGCGCGATTGAAGACGTTGGCGGTGGGAACAGTGGTGCCGTCCTGATCTTCGGCCGTCGTCAGATTCTTCGAGCGCGTATAGCTCGCCGTTAAGTCGAGCCCGTGCGACATCCGTTTGGTTACCTTCAATTGCAACGCGTCGTACCAACTGTTGCCGAGCGGCGCCCAGGTGATGCCGAGATTCCCGAATTGTGGATAGGGACGCAGGCTCTGCGCCACGGTGTTGCCGAGGTCATAGCCTGGGTAGGGCGCTTTGAAGCCGGCGGCCTGTGCTTGCGGAGAACTTAGCTTAGAACCCAAAAGGGATATGGTGTTCGGGTCGGTCGGATTCAAGCCGAACTGCGCCAGCCGCTGCGGGCTCAGGGCGTTCAGGCTCACCAAGCCATTGGCGGTTTCCCATACGCCGCGGTTCCCTACATATGCGGCTTCGACCATCAGATCTTTCGTCAGCTCGCGCTGCAAGCTGATATTCCATTGATTAAAGCGTGGTGGGCGGCCACCGTTGTTATCGATGAGAGACGGAGGCGCGTTAATCTGCCCGGGGCTGGGGCGGATTCCCTGATCGTAGGAGGCCGCATACAGCGCGCCCCGATCGTAAGTGAGTCCGCCGGCCAAAGGAAGGACCGCGGCGCCGTAGGCCGGATTGCTGAAGTTAATCGTGTTGAAGCCCATACCCAACGAGCTTCCGCCGCCGATATAGTTGAAGTTCGGGGCTTGCCCGTAGGTGATCGCCCAACCCACTCGGATAACGGTTTTCGGATCCAACTGATACGCGATTCCTAAACGTGGACCCAGGGCATACGGATAAGTCGATCCAAAGGTGCAATTGCAGCGGCCGGGTCCGCTTCCGGCGTAGAGCGTAGCGCCGAGCAATCCGCCCGCGGACGGATTGGGAGTCGTCGGCGAAAATTCGCTGGTGCGGTAGTTCAGCTCGTGCGGTGCCGGCTGATAATCGTAGCGCAATCCGTAAGTAATGGTCAGTTTCCGCGTGGCCTTCCAGGTGTCTTGCCAGAAAAAGCCCCACGCCTGTTTGCGATATTGCGGCAACTGCGCGTTAGAAATACTGGCGCTATGCACCTGTCCCGTCAGAAAACTTGCGTAAGGGAAGCCGACTACCCCGCCCTGCAAATTCTGGGCTTGCGTGGAGGGCAGTCCGGTTTGGAGCGCGCTGAAATTATAGAGACCGGAAGTGTTCAGCGTGTTGATATTGGAGAAAGTATCCAAACGCCATTCGCCGCCGGCCTTGTAGGTGTGATTACCGCGCACATATGTCGCTGTGGCCACCGCGGTGGGCTTATCCATCAGATATAGGTTCCGGTTGACCGGTCCTAGCGAAGCACCGCCGCCATTAGTCTGAATGATGCCGCCGAACGCATTCGTGTTGTTGGTGCCGCCGAATGAAGTGTTGCCGTTCCCGAACTTGATGGATGGAAAGCCGGTGGATTCGATCATTCCACCGAGTCCGAGTTCGGTCAGCGGATTGAAGGCAATGACCGAATCGGGAGCCGTATCCGGATTGTTATAGCGCTGATAACCCGCGCCCAAGTGCAGAAGCAGTGTGGGCGTCACCGAATGATCGTAGTTCACACGAGTCGTGTGGCTGCGAATGGTCTGGAAGCGCCGCGCTGTAACCGGATCGGGGAATCCATCCTGAGTGTTGTCTTTATCCGTCCGCTGCTGCGAATAGTAGACGGACAGATGCGAGAGATCGCTAAAGTTGTGGTCGATTTTGACGGACGGAATCGCCTGAATCTTACCGACGATGTATCGCTCCTGGAAGTTGTTTATGTTGCCTGGACCGGTGGGATGCGGCAGCAGCGCTTGTATCTTGAGCGCCACCGGATCCAGTTGGCTCAATGGAATCTTGTTGTCCAGATATGGATCACGCACCGTCTGGCCATTCACGACGCGTGTGGTCGATGGATCGTAGATCGCGTTTTCCATGATATTTCGGCCAAGCGGATCCACGCCTAAGACGCGGCCGTTCAAAATCCCGCTGAAGTCGCCGTTGCGCATGGCGTCGGTAGGAACGGTTCCTAAGACCGCGTTGCCCTGATGGCTCCGGTACATTTCGTAGTTGAAGAAGAAGAATGTGCGGTCGTGGCCGTTGTAAACCTTCGGTATCCAGACCGGGCCGCCAACACTGAAGCCGAAGTCCTGTTTGCGGTTTTGCGGGCGCACCAGGCGTCCATCGCCGGTATCGGTGAAAGGAATACCGGCGTTCAACGCTTCGTTGGTGAAGTAATCGTACGCGCTGCCGTGAAACTGGTTGGTGCCCGAGCGCGATGTGAAATTGAACAGCCCGCCGGTGACTTGCCCGAATTCCGGCGCGAAGTTACTGGTCTGCAGCGTGAACTCCTGGATGGATTCGACCGAGGGCTGCGATTCGTCGGAAACGCGCGGGTTCAGATCGCTGGTGGTGTCCTGGCCTTCGAAGATGATGCGGAAGGTATTGTTCGGCGCGCCGTTTACTTTGATATCGTTCCAGCCGTTGATGCTGCTGCCCGGCGCTAAGGCCGCGAAGCCCAGCGGATTCCGAATGGCGCCCGCGCCGATGGCGAAGTTCAGGGGCAGCGAATTGATGCGATCGCCGCTGAGAGTATCGCTTTGCGCGGCATCCTCAGTTTTCAGCAGATTCGCGTCGGCGGCTACTGTGACACTGTCCGACGTCGATCCCACGGCGAGCCGCACGTCGATACGCGCCGTTTGGGCCACCTGAACATTGATGCCCTGCTGCGTGAATTTTTTAAATCCGGCCACCTCGACGCTCAAATCGTAAGTGCCGGATGGCAGCGACGAAATCGTATAGTTGCCGGTCGAGGTACTCACGGTCCGGAACTGAGCGCCGGTTTCCGAATTGGTCGCCACGACGGAAGCGTTCGGAACCACCGCATCGGCCGGATCGGAAACCGTTCCGGTGATGTTTCCTCTATCGCTCTGCGCAAAGAGGACGCACGAACAAACCAATAGCAATGTTGCCTGAAGACGGCACAGTCTTGACATCTGACTCCCCCAAAGGTCGATCGGAAACGTAAGCCAACCTGCTCACGTTGGTATCGGGAGAAGCTTATCACAAGTAAATCTACTGATGTTCAGTTGCGAGGGAAAGCAGATCGGGAGCAACGCGCTTCAATTGCCCGCAAGCAGCGTAGATGTCGAGGCCGCGCGGTTTTCGGATGAAGCACGGAACGGACTGTCGCACGATGTGTTGAAATGCCGTTACTCGTTCGGGAGCGGGCGTCTCGAACGGAATGCCGGGTCCGGGATTCAACGCGATCAAATTCACTTTGCAGTTCAGATTCGCGATGAGCCGGACTACGCGCCGCGCGTCCGTATCGGAATCGTTGACATCGCCGAGCAGTACATATTCGAATGTCAGTTTTTCCCAAGGCCGAAGCGAATAGGCGCGGCAGGCTTCCATCAGGGCGGCGAGGGAATACTTGCGCGTGATCGGCATCAATTCGCGGCGCTGCGCCTCGCTCGATGCGTTAAGCGAAATTGCCAGTTTCGGGCGCACTTCCGCCTGGCCCAGCTCGGCGATTTTCGGCACGATGCCGGAAGTCGAAACCGTGATCCGCTTTTGGGAAAGGCCGATGCCGCTCGGGTCCGTCAACAGCCGCGTGGCCTTTAGAACCTGCTCCAGGTTGAGAAGCGGCTCACCCATCCCCATCAGCACGATATTCAAACGGTTGCTCTTAAGTTCCAGCCCTGCATCCCGCACAATATAAAGGACTTGGCCGATGATTTCGCCGGCCGTCAGGTTGCGTTCGAGCCCCATCAGCGCCGTTAGGCAGAATTTGCAATCTACCGGACACCCGACCTGGCTTGAAATGCAGATCGTGTCCCGCCCTTCCTCCGGCATAAGTACCGCTTCTACAGTACGGTTATCTTCCAGACGGAGAAGATAACGCCTGGTACCATCGGCAGAATCGAACCGCCGTTCGACCGCCGGTAACCCCATGGAAGTGTGTGTAACTAGCTGATTCTGAAGAGATTTTGGAAGAACAGAAATCTCGGACAAATTCGCCACCTGTTGCCGGTACAAAGCGTCATATAGTTGCCTGGCACGATAGGCGGGTTGGTCTGGCCCGAGGAGATTCCGGAGGTCTGGGAGCTCCATCCCGACTAATGGCCCGACCGGTGTCTGGCATTGGGTTGGCAGCATAATAGTTAGTGTACTCGTCGTACACTCCGTGAGAGGCGCATAGAAAATGGTTTCCGCAGCAACACCCACCCGCGAGATACAGCGGGCCACCCTGCCGAATGGGGTGCGGATTGTGACCGAATCCATGCCATACGTGCGCTCGGTTTCCTTGGGCGTCTGGATCGGCACAGGCTCGCGCATTGAGCATGGCCCGGAAAACGGAATTTCGCACTTTATTGAGCACATGGTGTTCAAGGGCACGAAACACCGCTCGGCCGAGGAAATTGCCCGTTCGGTCGATTCGGTTGGTGGTGGCCTGGATGCCTTCACTAGCAAAGAACTGGTGAGCTTCAATACCAAGGTTCTGGACGAACACTTGCCGTTCGCCCTCGACATTCTGGCCGACCTGGTGCTCAATCCGCTGTTTCGCGAAGGCGATATCGAGAAGGAAAAAGGCGTCATTCTCGAAGAGATCAAGATGGAGGCGGATCAGCCCGAATTCGTGCTGCATGAGACCTTCATCAGCAATTTTTGGAAGGGCCACAGTCTGGGCAAGCCGATACTCGGCACAAAAGAGACGGTGAAGAAGTTCGGGCAGAACATTGTGCTCGACTATTTCAACCGCGTCTACTCGCCGAAGAATATTTTGATCACGGCCGCGGGCAATCTTGACCATGACAAGATCGTCGAGCTGATTGGTGAGAAATTTGCGGGGCTACAGGTGCGCGACACGCTTCCCGTGGATACGATCCCCAAAACGCACGCGCCGTTCATCCTGAAGAATAAAGAATCGCTCGAGCAGGTGCATATCACGATAGGCGTTCCGGCCTATCCGCTGGCGCACCAGCTTCGCTTCCCGCTGTATGTGCTGAACACGGTTTTGGGCGGTGGCATGAGCTCGCGCCTGTTTCAGAACATCCGCGAAAAGCAGGGACTCGCGTACGCCGTCTATTCGGAGTTGAATCTGTTCAGCGATACCGGTTGTTTCATGGTTTACGCGGGAACAGCGGTAGAGACCGCGACGCAGGTGGTCAGCTCTGTGATCGAAGAATTCCGTCACCTGAAGCAGGAATTGATCGGCGAAGAGGAGCTGCGGCGCGCCAAAGATCATCTCAAGGGTTCGCTGATGCTCAGCCTGGAATCGACTTCCAGCCGGATGTCGAATCTGGCGCGGCAGGAGCTATATTTCGACCGCTTCATGTCACTCGACGAGATGCTGGAAAGCATCGAAACCGTGACACGCGATGAAGTGCAGCGCATTGCGCAGGAGTTCTTCCGCGAGGAAAGCATTGCGCTCGCCATGCTCGGGCGATTGCGCGACGTAAAGCTGAAACGCAGCGATCTCGCCTGCTAGTTTTTATCGCTGTCGAGTGCCTTCAACTTCTCTTCCAAAAATTCGAGAGAACGCTGTAGCATTTCGCGATATTTCGGATTGTGCGCGGAAGCCAAGTCCTGCAAAACGCGCGTGCGCGAAAGTTCGAGGCCCTCCCGCTCGCGCTGGAGACGGATTTCTTCGACGGCGAGCGCGCGGCGATTGGCTAGCGAGGCACGCTCCTCGGCCGCTTCGATTTGCGATTCGACCGACTTGCTTTCCCAGCCACGGGCCACATCTACCAGCTTGGCACAGTCGGTTCGACGCTTGTTATCCTGAACGATAAGCCCTCCGATGCCGCAATTGCGTTATACGACCCCCCGGGGAATTACCGTTACCCGCACTGCGTCGAAGTTAGCCTATACGCGCGGATTGCGCCACATTCTCAAGCAGCTCGATCGAAAGCGGGGCGCCTATCTCTCGTCCGGCTATGAATATCCGGAACGATATTCGCGCTGGGACGTCGCGAGCGTGGCTCCGCCGCTCGAAATCGTGGGACGCGGGCGCGAGCTTACGTTTCATGCCTTGAACGAGCGCGGGCGCGTGTTGCTGCGGCTGCTTCGTCCGCTGCTCGACGGCAATTCGCAATGGGATTTGGAATCCGAAACCGCCGACCAGACCACGATTCGGCTGCATCCGCTTGCCGAGCGGTTTCCCGAAGAAGAGCGCAGCAAGCAGCCGTCTCCATTCTCCGTATTGCGCGCGTTGATCCAGGAGTTCCGGCATCTGGACGATTCTCGGCTCGCGCTCATCGGCGCGTTTGGCTACGATCTTCTGCTTGAATTTGATCCGATTCAGTTGCGGCTGCCGCGCGAGAACCAAAAACATCTGCACCTGCTGTTTTGCGACGACATTTATTTCATGGATCGCAAGCGCGAGGTCATCGAACGTTTCCAGTACGATTTTGCCGGAGAAGCCGGTTCGACCGCCGGGCTGCCGCGTACTTCGCCCGAGGCCGCGAAGCCTCACGCTGGCGCAGCGAAGCACGGCGAAATCGTCTCCGACCACACGACGGAGGAGTACTGCCGCAAAGTAGAAGCCGTGCGGGAAGGCATGCGCCAGGGCAACTATTACGAGGTTGTTCTGCGCCAGACATTCAGCGCGCCTTACACCGAGAGCCCGTCCGATCTGTTCGAGCGTATTCAGAAATCGAGCCCGAGCCCGTACGAATTCATTTTGCAAATGGGCGACGAACAGCTCGTGGGCGCTTCACCGGAAATGTTCGTGCGCGTCGAAGGAGAAAAGGTAGAGACTTGCCCGATCGCAGGCACCGCGCGGCGCTCCGGCGATCCGCTGCGCGATGCCGATAGCATTCGCGATTTGCTCAATTCGACGAAAGAAGAATCGGAGCTGACCATGTGCAGCGACGTGGACCGCAACGATAAATCGCGTGTCTGCGTGCCCGGCTCGGTGCGTGTCGTGGGCAGGCGGCTGATTGAATCCTACGCCGGACTGTTCCACACCGTCGATCACGTGCGGGGAACGCTGAACGAAGGCTTCGATTCACTCGACGCTTTCCTCACGCACATGTGGGCAGTAACAATTATTGGCGCGCCCAAAAAAGCGGCCGCGCAGGCCATCGAAGACCTGGAGAAAGACGCACGCGGCTGGTATGGCGGAGCCGTCGGCATGTTGAGCCTGAACGGCGATATCAACACCGGAATAACAATTCGCACCGTACATTTGAAAGGTGGCGTGGCGAAGTATGCCGCGGGCGCCACATTGCTTTATGACTCCGAGCCGGCAGCCGAAGATCAGGAATGCCGTTTGAAAGCGACAGCGTTTTTCCGAGCTTTGCGCCCCGCGGCTGCAAGCAGCGTCGAAGCGCATCGTACCAAGCTTGTCGGGCAGGGAGTGCGGCTGCTGCTCGTCGATAATGACGATTGCTTCATCCATACGCTTGCTAATTACGCGCGACAGACCGGCGCTAGCGTATCGACTTTCCGCTCGAACGTCGCGCTCGATGTAATAGAGGCGGAACGGCCCGATATCGTGTTGATTTCACCCGGACCGGCGCGGCCCGAAGATTTCGGTGTTCCCAACCTGGTGCGCGAGCTGGCCAAGCGCGCGATACCTACTTTCGGTGTGTGCCTCGGGTTGCAGGGAATCGTAGAAGCTTTCGGTGGCGTGCTGGAAGTGCTTCCCTATCCGATGCACGGAAAAGGTTCGCTGGTGACACATTCGGAACGTGGCGTGTTTCAGGGATTGCCTTCACCGTTCCGTGTTGGCCGTTATCATTCGCTTTACGCGCGGCGTGAAACGCTTCCGGCATGTCTGGAAATCACCGCCGAATCCGACGACGGCATTATCATGGGCGTGCGGCATCGTGAACTTCCGATCGAAGCGGTGCAGTTTCACCCGGAATCGATCCTGACTCTCGAGCGCGATTGCGGGTTGCGGCTCATGGAAAACATGATCGAGACATTCGCGCATACTGCCGTGGGTTAAATCTTTGTCACCCAATCCCAGCGTTGCCATTGTGGGCGGTGGGCTCGCCGGATTGTCCACCGCGTTAGCGCTCGGCTCTATCGGCTATCCGGTCACAGTGTACGAGGCCCGGCCATTTCTCGGCGGGCGGGCCACTTCCTATTCCGTCAATACGGCCGAAGAAAACGTCACCATCGACAATTGCCAGCACGTGCTGCTGCGCTGCTGCGTAAATCTCATCGACTTCTACCAGCGGCTCGAAGTCATCGAGCGTATCGATTTCTGGCGAGAATTTTATTGGATCGAGCCGGGCGGCCGCGTCTCGATCATGAAGCGCGGGCGATTTCGTGCTCCGTTCCATCTGGCCGAATCTTTTGCCAAGCTTCGCTTTTTGGCGGCGGCGGATAAACTCAGCATCGCGCGCGGGCTGCTGGCGGCCCGTAAAGAATATGGCAAGCGGATCGACCTCGAGCGCATCACCATGCTCGATTGGCTGCGCGAAAAGAAACAGACTGCCCGCGCGATCGCGCGATTCTGGCGCCAGGTTTTGGTCAGCGCCATCAACGAAGATCTCGATCGCATGGCCGCCGTGCATGGCCTGCAGGTCTTTGCTCTGGGCTTTCTGCCGAAGGTCGATTCCTACGAAATGGGAGTTCCGGCGGTTCCGTTAGGCGAACTGTATTCGGAGAAGGCTTGGGCGCGTTACGTGTGCGTGAAGTTGGCGCCGCGTACGCCGATCGAGCGCTTGCGAGTGGAAAACGGGCGAATCGAGGGATTGGAAAGCAAAGGAGAGTTGCGGAAGGCAAACGCCTATGTTCTCGCCGTTCCGTTCGAGCGTATTCCGGCGCTCGCGCCCGAACTAGGCCTGGACTTCTCGTCGTTTGCGCACTCTCCCATTACCGGGATTCATCTGTGGTTCGATCGGCAGGTGACAAAATTACCGCACGCGACGCTGCTCGATCGAACCATTCAATGGATGTTCAATAAAGACGAAGGCCGCTATCTGCAGGTGGTGGTCAGCGCCTCGCGCAGCCTGCTGGAGATGCCCAAGAGCGAGGTCGTCGATCTGGCGTTGAAAGAGCTGAAGGAATTCTTCCCCATAGTGGCCGATGCCAAGCTGGAGCGCTCGCACGTGGTGAAAGAGATGCGGGCCACATTTTCGGCTGCGCCCGGGCTGGAAGAAAAACGGCCGAGAACAGCGACCGATTTCCCGAATGTTTTCCTGGCAGGAGACTGGACCCGTTCCGGTTGGCCGGCGACCATGGAAGGCGCGGTGCGCAGCGGTTATTTGGCGGCAGAAGCCGTGGCGAAATCCTTCGGCAACCCCCAACGCTTTTTAGTCTGAGAGCTCTGCGTTGTATTGCAAGGTCTCAAAGTCTTCGCTGCTTGCGACGATTTCATGCCCTCCCTAACGGTCGGGGTTCCTTGGTTTACGTCGATAAAGAACCGCGCGCGTTAGCAAGCGGCGTTAGTTGCGGCTCGGCTGCGTTGTGGGGGCGGGTTGGCAACCCGCCAAAAGGATGTGGTTATCGTTGATTCGCCTTCAAAATTTTCTTCCGCAGCCGAATCGACTTCGGCGTCACCTCGACCATTTCATCGCTGCGTACGAATTCGATGGCCTGCTCGAGGCTCAAGATTTTAGGCGGAACCAGGCGAATTGCTTCGTCCGCGGTGGACGCGCGCATATTCGTGAGCTTCTTCTCCTTTACGATATTCACATCAAGATCACTCGATCGCGAGTTCTCGCCAATAATCATTCCTTCGTAGACCTCGGCGCCGGGCGCGATAAAGATCACGCCGCGCTCCTGCAGGTTGAAAATCGCGTACCCGGTAGCGACACCGGCGCGGTCGGCGACCAGCGAACCGGTCGGCCGCATCTCGATTTCGCCTTGCCATTCGATATAGCCGTGGAACAATGAGTTCATGATGGCGGTGCCTTTGGTATCCGTCAGCATTTCACCGCGCAGCCCAATCAGCCCGCGCGAAGGAACGTGGAATTCGAGCCGCACACGGCCGGAGCCGTGATTGATCATCTTCGACATCTTGCCTTTGCGGCCGCCCATCTTTTCGATCACCACGCCGATGAATTCCTCCGGGCAATCGATGACCAATAATTCGAGCGGTTCGTGCAGAACGCCGTCGATACTGCGCGTGAGGATCTCGGGCATGCCGACCTGCAGCTCATAGCCTTCGCGGCGCATCATTTCAATCAGAATCGCAAGCTGCAATTCGCCGCGCCCCATCACTTTGAAAGCGTCCGGACCGCCCGCCTCCTCGACGCGAATGGAAACGTTGGTCAACAATTCCTTATCTAGCCGCTCGCGCAAATTGCGCGAGGTCACGAATTGGCCTTCGCGGCCCGCAAAGGGCGAATTGTTGACCATGAACGTCATGGCGATGGTGGGCTCGTCGATTGGAATCTGCGGCAGCGGCTCAGGGCTTTCGGCGCTGGTGACGGTCTCGCCGATGGTGATGCCTTCGACGCCCGCGATCGCGAGCACATCGCCGGTTTTGCCAACGGTCTCATCTACGCGCTTCAATCCTTCGAACGAATAGAGCTTGGTGATGCGCGTTTT
>JAICIH010000057.1 GCA_025924475.1 Bryobacteraceae bacterium | reverse complement strand
TTCCGTAGGCAAAGCATTTCGCAGCTATGAACCTGCCATCGATCTCTTCCCGGTGGACCTTTGGGCGCGTATCTCTGCGCGAGTTCTGCGACGCGCTCCACGATCGCTATACGGCCAGGGGAATACTGCCGGATATCAGCCTCTGCGCCGCGCCATAGCCGAATATATCGGTGGATCGCGCGGCGTTCGCTGCTCGCCGGATCAAATCATCGTGACGTCCGGGGCCCAGCAGGCTCTCGATCTGGTGGCACGTCTGTTACTCGATCCGGGCGATCGCGTCTGGATGGAAGATCCCGGCTATCCTGGCGCCTGGTTTACCTTGCGGGCTGCCGGAGCGCGCATCGTTCCCGTACCGGTAGACCGGGACGGCGTTGTCGTAGAGACCGCTCGTAAACTCGCGCCCCAAGCGAAGCTCGCCTATGTGACACCCGCCAATCAGTTCCCATTGGGCGTAACTATGTCCGCTGAGCGCCGTATGGAATTGTTGCACTGGGCCGTAGGTGCCGGCGCTTGGATTGTCGAGGACGAATACGACGCCGAGTATCGCTATTCCGGCCGGCCCGTCGCTGCGCTGCAAAGCCTGGATCGTTCCGGCTCGGTGATCTACATCGGCACCTTCACGAAAATGCTCTTCAATGCATTGCGTCTTGGGTTCTTAGTAGTTCCCGAGCGCCTTGTCAATGCATTTGAAGCGGCCAGAAGCTTTGTGGATCGCCATCCACCCACTCTCGATCAGGCCGTCCTCGCCGAGTTCATTGCTGAAGGCCACTTTGGCCATCACGTGCGCAGGATGCGCCAGATCTATTCGGAGCGCTTATCGGTTCTGCAAGAAGCGGCGCAAAAACACTTGGCCGGCCTGCTCGAGCTAACGCCCACTGCGGCAGGTATGCGTACTATTGCGTGGCTCACGACGCGCACATCCGGCGAGGCCGCGGCACACCGGGCGCAAATGCTTGGCCTGGAACTCGCCGCACTTTCGATGTTCACGATGAAATATTCCCGCAAGCCGGCCCTGATTCTGGGATTCGCCGGCTGCAATCCGAACGAACTGCGCCGCGGAGTGTCGGTCCTCGCCGCCGCCCTCCGGACGAATGCGAGATCATGGGAGAGCACGTGATGAACAAACCATTTCACCTGATGACTCCGGCGGAGCGGACGGCCGCGCGAATTGCTCAGAATCGCGCCATCGACGAGAAGATAGAAGAGAAGACCGGTGCAATCAAAAACCGCAAGCCCCCGGCCCGCTCCACCGGCGAGTACGTGCGGGCGACGCCCGAAGAACATGGCAAGCTCGGCAGCGTGATCCGTAAGGTCCAATCCTGAATTCCAAAAAAATTTGCCGGGCTTGTCGATTTCGCGGCTCTTCGTTCGACGCATAAGCAGAAGGAGAAATCGAAATGAGATTCTTAAGCATCTATAAGACGGCCGAACGAGGCATTCCACCCACTCAGGAAGAAATGGAACGGATGGGCAAGCTGATCGAAGAAGGCATGAAGGCCGGGTATCTGCTCGCAGTCGAAGGCTGCCTGCCGAGCGCGAATGGCGCCCGTATTCGCCTCTCTAATGGCGAAATCACCGTCACGGACGGGCCGTTCACCGAATCCAAGGAAATCGTCGGCGGGATGGCTATCTTGCAAGCCAATTCAAAGGCCGAAGCGATTACCCATGTAAAGGATTTTCTGAAGGTCGCCGGCGATGGCGAATGCGAACTGCGCCAGTTATACGAAGCCCCCAAGCCTTAAAACGTTTTCACATACTCAATCAACGCGCGCTTCTCCTCGTCGGAAAGCTTCGAGCCGAACTCGTGTCCTCGATCTTCCACAAAATCGGGCGCCAGATTTCGCTGAAGCACCAGCTCTTCGAAATTCTTGCGGCCAAGAAGCGCGCGCAAAATCTTAGTGAACCAGTTTTTCTGCGCCATCGATGGCAGATCCGCTGTATTGGTGGAGGCCAACAGCTTGATGGGCGTCCCCGCGGCAAGGTCCGACATTCGTGTCTCGCCGTTCACCACGATGCTGCTCTTTGCCGTCGTCCTCAGAATGCTACGCGTGCCAAGCCGATGCTCCGGCCATAGCAGCTTGTCCATGGCGTCGTCAAAGGCGCGCATGCGCCCGGCCACCGATGGATCGCCGGTAAAGATGCCGAGCGAATTGTTATTGAAGTACGGCGCGGTCGCCCAAATGTTATCCAGCGAGGCTGTGCGATAGTAGCCCGGACCTCCCGCGGGCAAACGAAACGTGATCGGATGATTCGGCTTCACCGGATTGTATAGGCCGTGAATTTCTTCTACCTGCGGCAGGTGCTTGTAATCGACCGAAGAAAAATCCTCCCAGATATGCCCTTGCTCCGCGTTCGAGCCGGCTGACCGCGAGAAATTCGTGCCGATGAGAGTCACCGGATATCGTTTATCGTCGGATAGAAAATTATCATCGAGAAAATGCGGATCAGCCACGGTTTGGCGAAACCACTCCGCCCGCTTCGCCGCATCCGATGCGATTTCGGCGGGCGGCTGCTTGCTCGAGTGGCAGGTCGCGCAGTTGTCCGCAAAGACTTGCTTTCCGAGTTGCAAAACCGCCGGATCGTTTTTCAAATACGCGGCTCCTCCCTCAGCGTCCTGTAAATGCATCGGCTTGACGGAGTCGAGAAATGCTTCGGCGTCTGTCATGCGCGCCTCGGTTTCACGCCATTTCTCGCAGTTCTTCCGCGCCTCTTCCACCCGGAACGGACTCTGCCCGCGCTTCTCGCCGAGCACCGGGTCCTGCTGCGCCAGCCAGATATCGGAACACATGCCGATGTTGACGTAGACGCGCAACGCTGCAAACGCCGTGCCGACCGAATCTTCGCCCGCCTTCAAAATGTGGTGCACCGGGCGGACCACCACTCGGCCCGTCGCCGTGTCCACCACGTTTTCGTTTACCAGCGGACGATGCTTCAGCTCCACGATCGTGTTGATCGCCGTCGGATTGTAGATATGGTCTGTGGCAATGCGCGACGTGTCGGACGTTCCGGCCGGCTGCAGTTCTCCTACCTGCCAGAAAAAGTTATCCGGCTGCAGACGAAAGCTGAACAGCTTGCCTTCCTTCCAATATTGATTGCCGATAGTGGATGCCAGGTTGCGCCAGTGTGGATTTTCCGGATCCGCCGGAGGATGCAGCGGGCTGAAGCCCACGTGACAAAACGCGCAAGCCATTCCCACGATGTATGGCGGTTCTATTTGGTCCGGGTGCGCGCGATATTTGTTGACGTCCCAAAGCTCCTGCTTGAAATCCGGGTTCGGGAACTTGCGAAGTCCCATGATGCCCATGGATTCACCCGGAATGCCGTCGATTACCAGTGGTTTGCAGACGTCCAGGTTAAGGCCATACTGATCCGGATGTTCGGCGGCATGGCAATCCGGATCGTTGATCGTCCCCAGTGTTTTGAAACGAGTAGCGCGCGGCGCGCTTTCGGCATATAACAGCAGGTCAACCGTTCCGCCGGTAATTTTCGTGATCTGGCGCCACATGTGCTCCCCGCCGCCGGTCCAGAAATACCAGGTGTCACGCCCCCGCGATTCCTGCGGTGTCAGCCCGCGTCCATAATATGCATACGAATCCGTATCTTGTGCGCGCGCAACCGGCATAAGCAGCACAGCCGCCGCAATCCAGAGCATAAGCTTCCGCATAGGAAGGGATTAGCTATCGTATCGCTTCTGCCTCTAGCTCCTAACTCCTGTCTCCTGCCGAGCGATACTGCTAAGGATGTCCTCCAGTAAGGCCGCCACCGGATTCGCGCTCCCGATCCGTACGGCCACTCCCTCCAGCGTGCGCGCGGTGAATCGCTCCATCGTGCTGGAACTGATCCGTCGCCGGCAGCCGGTTTCCCGCGCCGATCTGGCGCGCTTTACCGGCATATTCCGCAGCAGTGTTTCCGATATTGTCGACGAGCTGATCGAGGATGGTTTCGTCCTCGAGCAGCGCGCTATACCATCGCAGCGCGGACGCGTCCCGATGATCTTGCGCCTGCATGATGCCGGATATCCCGTTCTGGGATTAACTATCCGTCCCGCTTACTGCCAGATTGCCCGCGCCGGATTGAATGGCCGCATTCACAAGAGCCTCACCTTACCGGTTCCGGCTTCTCCGAAAAAGCTGGTGCAGTGTCTCGCGGATGCCATTCGCAAATGGTGCCAGGAATCTGTCGCCGCGGGCGCACCGGAATTCCGCCGCATCGGAATCGCCGTCCCCGGGCATGTCGACGCGCCCGCCGGCCGCATTCTGTGGAGTCCGACTCACGCCGAACTCGCCGGCTTTCCCATCGCCAGCGAGATCTTCGAGCGCACCGGCATCGAGACGCTCGCCGATAACGATTGCAATCTCGGCGCTCTTTCGGAACTGTCGCTCGGGAAAATGGAGAACAAAGATCACGCCGCCAATTTCATTCTTCTCAACGTCAGCGATTTTGGCGCGGGCGCCGGTGCGGTCCTGAATGGCGAGATCTATCTGGGGCACGATGCGAATTTCGCGGCCGAAGTCGGCCATATGGTCATTGCGCCCGATGGGCTCCGCTGCCGCTGCGGCCGCCGCGGTTGTTGGGAGCTCTATGTGAGCAACGAAGCCAGTTGGCGGCGCCTCCATCCGCGCACGCCCTTCACAATTGAGCGCTTCAACCAAATGCTCGCCGCGGCGCACAGCGGCGAGAAGAGGACGCTGGCCGCCTTTCGCGAAACCGCGCGTTATCTTTCACTTGGCATCTCAAACATCGGATTTTTGTTTAACCCCGCCGAAGTCATCGTCGCCGGCCGTATCACCGCGATTTGGGACGTCTTGCGCGCCGATCTCGCCTCGTTGTACGGAGCGGCTCAGTTGCGCTATTCAATTCGCCCGGCGCGCTTGTCGGCTGACGATTCTCTTTTGCACGGCGCGGTTTGTCTCGCTCTTCGCGACGCTTTCGCGAAACCGAAGTTTGGAGAGATGCTGGCGGTCGAGACTGCGTAGCTACGGACATCACAAACAGCGCACCCGCCAATCCGTTGTTCAGCCGGATCGTTTTCTCTCCTCCCCCGATGCGCACCTGCAGCGAAGCCTGCGGATTCTTTGCTTCAACCATCAATTCCACTCCCGGCGTCAGTCCCAGCCGTTCCAGTTCGCGCAGAGCGGCCGCGTCCCTGTCGCGCACGCTGCTGATCGTGGCGCGCTCTCCTACCGGCCAGTCCAATAGCCGCGCTTCGTCTCGAAACGTGCCTTCCCCGTCTTTTTGCGGAATGACGTGGCCGTGTGGATCGATCGCCGGATCACCCAAAATCGCCGCTACGCGATCTTCGAATCTTTCCGAAATAAAATGCTCCAAACGATCGGCCTCTTCGTGTACCTCATCCCACGAATAGTGAAGAACGTCGTGCAGGAAGAGTTCCAGCAACCGGTGATGCCGCACAATCTCCCAGCCACGCCGTTTGCCTGCCGCCGAAAGCCGGACCCCATGATGTTTCTCGTAGATCACCAGCGGCGGCTGCTGCGCGGCAAGTTTCTGCAGCATCCCTGTCACCGACGCCGCCCGTACCGCCAGCCGCTCTGCCAACGCATTGCTCGAAACACGTTCTTCACGCGATCCGCCCAGCTCGAGAATGGCTTTCAGATAATCGTCGACAGCTTTTGAATGCTTATCCGGCACAACAAAAGAACCGCGCGCGTTACGGTTTGGGAAAAATTGGGTACAGACAGCCGCGCCTGCCTGCGGCAATTGCATTTTCAGCAGTTTACAAAACGGCGCTTCAGTCAGTCCCCAATTTTTTCACAGTCCGGTTACAAGCGGCACTCAGTCCAGTGTATGAGATCGCTGCTGTCGCGCTGCATCTGATCTAATGTCTCTCAGAGAGAAAACATCATGCGCCAAACAACTCGATTTGCTGCAGCCGCGCTGGCGCTGGCCTTTGTTGGGTCTGCCGGTGCGCAACAGCCCAGTCCGCCCGGTACTGCCGAGGTCACGCTGAAAGGTCAAACCATTTCCATCCAATACAGCCGTCCCTCCATGCGCGGCAGAAAAATCATGGGTGGTTTGGTGCCCTATGGCGAGATCTGGCGCACGGGGGCCAACGAAGCCACCCAGCTATCTACACCAATCGATCTCACTATCGGCGGCGCGAATGTGCCTGCCGGCCTCTATACGCTGTACTCGCTGGTTGGACAACACAACTGGAAATTGATTATCAACAAGCAAACCGGCCAGTCGGGTACCGAGTACCACGCAGATCAGGACCTGGTTCGCGTGGATATGCAAATGGGGAAAACCTCCGCGCCTGTAGAGCAATTCACTATCTCGTGGAAAAAGACCGGTGAGGCTGCGGCCGATTTGATATTCGAGTGGGAGACCACCAGACTAACCGTACCGGTTAAAGCCAAATAAATTGCGCGAGAACGCTGCTTAACAGACACGGAAACGGATGTTATAGTGCGGGAGATAGGCTATTCGGAGGAAGCACCGAGCGCCCCCGCGGTAGGCGAACTCCGCCCCTGTTCCCATGACGCTTCCCGAAACGTTCCGCGCAGATCTGGAGTGGACGAGTCTCGAAGGCGCAATTCTTGACGGCGGATATGAGCTTAAGCGCCTGCTCAGCCACTCGGCCGAGGAGGCCGTTTTTCAGGTCCGCGTATTAGGCGGCGCGGGTCTCGAGCTCACTGCGAAATTTCACCGCGCCGGTCCTTCTCAATCCGCCGGGCAGTTGGCGATTTGGGAATTGCTTCGAGAGCTGCCGCATCGCAATCTGAGCGCGCCTATTGCCTCCGGCCGCAAAATAGCCGATG
Source organism: Bryobacteraceae bacterium (assembly GCA_025924475.1). Lineage (GTDB taxonomy): Bacteria > Acidobacteriota > Terriglobia > Bryobacterales > Bryobacteraceae > Bog-105. Next base: position 15,126 of record JAICIH010000057.1, on the reverse strand, counting down.
GCCGTGAGACCGTTTATGTCCTGCTCGCCATTCCGGATGATCGTCTTTCTTCGCTCGCAGGCGAGCGCGCGCTGACTGAAGAAGAAGCTCGCCAGGTGCTCCGCAGCTCCGTTAAGGTGCTCGGTCATCTGCACACCAACGGTCTTGCGCACGGCTGCATATCCCCGGACCAGATTCTCGCCCATGGCGAAACCGTTCAGCTTGCCGGCGAATGCGTTCGCAAATTGAATGACGCGCCTCCTCTCGATATTGTCAAGCCGCGCTATCTGGCTCCGGAATGTGGGTCCTTTCAGTCCACCGCCGCCGCGGATGTGTGGTGTCTCGGAGCCACTCTATTCGAAACTCTGGCGCAAAAATCTTATCCGGACGACGCCGCCGAAGCCAGGGCAGCCATTGCCGGATTACCGCTGGCAATCGTATTGCGCCGCTGTCTGGTAAAAGATCCGGATAAGCGTGCCACTCTCAGCGAATTGTTGGCAATCCTCGAGAAAGGCCCTTCGGCGGCGCTGGATGTTGCCGATGAAGACGTCGCCGATCAAGACGAACAACCTTCCGCTCCGCCAATAGAGACCCCAATAGAAGAAACTGCGGCGCAGGATCCTGCCGTATCTGTAGAAACGGAAGAAGCAGAAACGGAAGAAGCGAAACCCGCTACGGTCAGCCCGGATTCTCCGGATACTCCTGTCGACACTCCTATCATCCAGGCGCCGCTTCCCCCGAAACAGATCGAGCTCGATATGGGCGATGAGAAACCGCCCGCCGCAGCTGCCGCAGCTGAGGATCCGCCGCCATCCAAGCCTCCTGTTGCCGCGCCTGTACCGATCGAAGCGCGTCACAGTCCGATGCGAATCAAACGCCGGCCTGTGGGAGCCCGCATTCTGCCGCTCCCGCGACCCGGGGCCGACCCTGCGCTCGAACCGGCAAAGTTCGTTCCTCTACCCGTCGTCAGGGAACGCCATGGCATTCGCCTCAAAGCCGGTCCCGGCGCTTGGCGTAGTTTCGTAGCCGGAGCGGCGGCTCTCCTGATGGTCGCCGCTGTGGTCTGGCAGGTGATTATCCCGCGCTTACAAAGCGGAGAAAACGCCGGTCCCGCTCGCGGCGCTTCCGCCTCTGCTCATCCCGATGGCAGAAGCGCTTGGTTGACGCGTACGCTTCCTGCCGGCGAAGGCGCGCTGCCTGATGCTCGCCGCCAGGCGCTTGGCGCAGCCGAACAAAGTGGATCGGCCGCTCCTTCCTGGCGCGTCGTCCTCTATGCCTATGAGCATCAAAGCGACGCCGAGCGGCGCGTCGAACTAGTCAATCACAATCATCCCGGTCTGCGAGCTCACTTGTTCGTCGCCGGAAATGGCGGCCCGTATTTGGTGGTCACCGGTGACGCCACCAGCCACGAACATGCCCAAGCCCTCCGTAAGAAAGCTATCCAATTAGGCGTGCCGCGCGCGCACGTCCAGGAATTCACGCAGTAACGTATCGGCGATGGACGCCCAGAGCGAAGTCCAACTCGGGGAGAAGCTTCGGAATAGCGACCCGGACGCTATTGCGGAGGCCTACGATCTATATGGCAGAATCGCTTATTCCCTGTTCGTGCGCATCACTCGCGACCACAGCGCCGCCGAAGATCTCGTCCAGGAGCTATTCCTACGCCTTTGGAACCGCCGGCGCGAGTTTGATGCCACTCGCGGCTCCATTGGCCCGTGGCTGCTTTCTATTGCTCGCAACATGGCTATCGATTACGTCCGCTCCGCGCAGACCAGATTTCAATCGCGGCTGAGACCCATCGATCAAACCGATACCCTGCATTTCTCGTATAAACCTAATGAGCCGGAACGTTTGATGGATGCCGTCAAGGCTGTACAGGAGGCCTTGGCAGACCTTAAGCCAAACCAAAGGAAAGTGCTCGAGCTGGCCTATTTCGAAGGTTGCTCCCAATCGGAAATCGCCGATCGGCTCAAAGAGCCTTTGGGCACTGTGAAAAGTTGGATGCGGGCTGCTTTAGAGCGTATGCGGGCTGCCGCGAAAGGGGAGGCGAAACCATGACGCACCCCGAGATGAACGAACTTTACGAACTGTATGTACTGGGCGCGCTGGAGCCGGAGTTGGCGAGCGAAATAGATTCGCATCTCGCCGAGGGGTGCGAGTATTGTGTGGAACGGCTGCGCGAAGCGACGCTCGCCGCGGCGGCAATGAGCGGTATGAGTGAGCAACTCGAGCCCCCTAAATATCTTCGCGATCGGGTGCTCGCTTCCGTGCGCCCGCGCAAGCAATCTAGTCAATGGCTCTATGCCGTCGCCGGCTTGGCCGCCGCTTGTGTGCTCCTGTTTGCCTATTCGCTTTGGTCAATGAATACCGCGCAGTCACTGCGCGATCGAATCAGTGTGCTCACTCAGGAACGCGACCAGCTTCGCTCCGCTGTGGAAGTATTGAGCCGCCCGGACACTCGCATGGTTCAGTTCGGCAACAACAACGCCCCGCGCGGCAGAGTCTTCCTCAGCCCGGATGGCGGAGTTGTCTTCGCCGGATCGCAACTGCCGCAAATCGCAAGCGACAAAACCTTCCAATTATGGTTGATACCCGCCGTCGGCCCGCCCGAATCGGCTGGAACATTCCGCGCGAATGCTGCCGGCGAGTTCGTAAATGTCTTTCCGGGTCCAGTCAACCTCACTGGCATTAACGCCGTGGCCGTCAGTGTCGAGCCGCGCCAAGGCTCCTCGGCTCCCACTACCACTCCGATATTAGTAGTCTCGATCGGTTGAGCCGCGGTTTTTTTACGCCCCTGCCGGCAGCGGATTATGCTGCGTCGGCGTCGCGCCGCCTTCGTTCAACGGCACCAGCATCTGCTCTTTTCGATAAATGAGCGTAGAGGTGTTATAACTCGCCAACTCGAACCCGTGCCCGTGCGTGATCGCATCGGTGGGACAAGCCTCTACACAGTAGCCACAAAAAATGCAGCGGTTGTAGTCGATGTTATAGACCTTGGCGTATCGCTCGGCGCCGCTGAAGCGCGCTTCTACCGTGTTCTCGGCCGCTTCGATGTAAATGCAATCCGCAGGACACGCCGCTGCGCACAAAAAACAAGCTACGCATTTTTCCAAACCGTTTTCATCTCGTTGCAGCACATGCGCGCCGCGATAGCGCTCTTCGAGCCGCGCGGGGCCGTCCGGATACTCCTCCGTGATGGTCGGCTGCAGCATCTCCTTGAACGTGATGCCCATGCCTTTGGCCACCGCGGCCGCGGAACCAATTACATCCGTTAGTTTCGCCATTGCTTACTTTCAGATTAGCGCAGCGGACCTGCTTGGTACCTTGTCACCCGTATTGTCTAAGCTATGGTGCTGCTTTCCCTTATCCGATGAGTCTCGAAAGCTCTCTATGACAGTTTCCGGAATCTCGTCTATTCCGTTTAGTGGGCTCTCGCAAGAAGCTCCGCAAACGGCCACTCAGAATGCCATGATCAAGCTGCTGAATGGAAGTGTGGCGAGTTCTCTGGGTTCAGCCAGCCTCAGTCTCTCGCGCCTCGGCTCGGCCGCCACCAGCATTGTGACGAATGCCATTAACTACGAAGGCAATGTAGCGCTCTCGGTCAGTGGACTGCCTTTTGGTGTGAAGTACACGCTAAGCCCGGCAACGATTCCGGGAACCGGCTCGAGCAGTCTCGTTATTTCGGCCGCCTCCACCGCGAAACCCGGAACCTACACGGTAATCGTCAAGACCGCTGCCGGTGGCGCCGTAGCCCTCAGCGCTCTCACCTTAACCATCAGCTAGCGGTTTCCAAACCGCTAAAATAGTGCTTGTGCGCGCCGTATTGCTGTTTCTCGCCGCCGCCCTTACCCTCTATAGCGAAACATTTAAGCTCTACCTCAAAGACGGCACCTATCAGATCACCCGCGAATATCAGGTGAATAGCGACCGCATCCGCTACTACAGCACCGAACGCGGCGAATGGGAAGAGATTCCCAAGGAACTGATCGATCTCGATAAAACGGAGCGCGAGCGCAAAGCGCAAAACGACGTGCTGGTGAAAGAGGCCCGCGAAGAGGATGCGGAAGATCGCGCGTTGCGCGCGCTGCAAAAGGAAATCGCCGCCATTCCCATGAACCCCGGCGCTTATTACAAGCAGGAGCAGAAAGTAGCGGCGCTACCCTCGGCGGACTACCAAATTGTTACGGACAAGAAACGCCGCACGCTGCAAATGATATCGCCCGTCCCACTGATAGCGGGAAAGGCGAGCGTCGTCATCAAAGGCGAGCATTCCACTTTTCAAGTGCGCGAGGAGCGGCCCAACTTTTATGTTCGCCTCGCGAAAGAAGAGCGCTTCGGTATCGTCAGCCTGACGCCTAAAAAGAATTTCCGCGTGGTCGAAAACATCTCCATCGCCCCGGTCGTGAAAGTCGCCTCCGAAGACCGCAAGCAAATGGATACCTTCGAGCAGGATCTAGGCAACGGGCTATATAAAGTCTGGCCCGAGAAGCCGCTGCCCCCCGGCGAATACGCCCTCGTCGAATTTTCTGACAGTCAAGACAAAGACGACATCGAACTGCTCATCTGGGACTTCGCCCGCCCGCCAGGCGCCTGACTGCGGTAGTCTTCGAAAGAGTGCCTCTATGAACCGTCGCAACTTTCTACGATCGACGGCCACGACTTCTGCGAGTCTGGCATTCGCCGGCACCGGGTCCTTGCTTGCGAAGGGCGCAAAACCAGCCAATTGGCGGACGTTCGAAATAATAACTCGCGTCGAAGTCCTAAGACCCTCGGGGACAACGAAGGTATGGTTGCCCGCGTTGCTGATCAACCACACACCCTTCCAGAAGACGCTCTCTAGTACCTTCAGCGTCCGGCGCGGTACGGCGGAGATCGTCGAAAGCAGGGCCGACGGGCTCGGAATCATCACCGTGGAATTTCCGGCCGGCGTGAAGCCGGTCATCACGCTCACGAGCCGGGTTGCAACAAGGAACTATACGGTCGATTTTTCCGCCCCTGGGATAGCGCGCAAGTCGGACCAGGCGGAGTTGCAGCATTTTCTTCGCCCAACCAGGCTGCTGCCCACGGATGGAATCGTAAAGACGACGGCAGCCCAAATCACCAGAGGTTTGAAGAGCGATCTCGAGAGGGCACGCGCAATCTATGAGTGGGTCGTTGAGAACACGTTTCGAAATCCCAAGACGAGAGGATGTGGCCGCGGGGACATCCGTTTGATGTTGGCGTCCAAGAATCTGGGTGGCAAATGCGCAGACATCAATGCGCTCTACGTCGGCCTTGCCCGCGCGGCAGGCCTTCCAGCGCGAGATGTGTATGGGATACGAGTGGCCCAATCGGAACTGGGATACAAAAGCCTCGGCACGTCGTCAGAAAACATCACGAAAGCTCAGCACTGCCGTGCCGAAGTGTACATCGGCGGTTACGGCTGGGCGCCCATCGACCCTGCGGACGTGCGGAAAGTTGCGCTCGAGGAACCACCGGGAAATCGGCCGCTGGACGATGACATGGTAACGAATGCGCGAGCGCGGCTATTCGGGTCCTGGGAAATGAATTGGGTGGCATATAACTTTGCGCACGATGTTACGCTGCCCAAGTCGGCCGGTGCTCCGGTCAGCTTCCTCATGTATCCGCAGGCCGAAACGAGCGACGGCCGACTCGATAATCTCGATCCCGATAGCTTCAGATATGAGATCACGTCGAGGGAGATACGGTCTCGCGTCCCTAGCTCATAGGTTCGTCGCCATAGGGGAATGGGGGACGTTTGAATGCGAGATGAGCGACTCTTCCCACCATTAGTGCTCTGTTCGAGATTCTTAGTGCTATCGATGAACTTGGAAGAGAGTTCCACGCTTGACTTACTGAAGTTGTGGCAGGAATATCTCACCAACAGAATTGCGGGATTACCTACTGTGCTGCTCACTTGAAAGAGTGAACGACTATGAGCGCGTCAGTTCAATTACATTCTGCGATATGGCTTCATGAGAGCGCATCGGCGCGATGCGGCGCGTCGCAGTACTCAAAATACGCTTCTGGATCGCACAATTTTCGTTGTGAGCCCGAAAGTGTGCGCGGAGTTCCTTGCTCGCCGCGATGCACCTCCACAGCCGAATGAACGGCTGCGCCGCGCCTTGCAAGCTCGCGTACCCTGGACCAACGAAAACCCTGAGCAGGAACGCCGTCTCGAAACTGAGATGGAAGCCGCGCACGTAGTAAGCGGTTGCATATGCTGACGAACTCACGGCAACAGCTATTAGAAACCGGCGCACCACTTCAAGGCCTTCACTCATAACGCAGCGCCTCCGCCGGCGCGATCCGCGCCGCATTCCGCGAAGGATGCAGTGTCGCAAAAAAACTCGTCACCATCGCGACCGCTGTCACCCAAAGCGCATCCGTCCAATGGCTGCGGAACGGCACATAACTTATCGAATAGATCTGCTCATCGAGCTTCAACCAGCGGTAATGATCGAACAGTGCGCTGACCGTATAGCCGGCTACCAGCCCAATCAGGCAGCCCGTCGCGCCGATCAGCAGACCTTGCAGCACGAAAATCCGTTGCACCTGTTGCCGCCGCGCGCCGAGCGACATCAGAATCGCCACATCGCGATTCTTCTCCATCGCTAGCATCACCAGCACCACCAGAATATTCAGCGCTGCCACCAATTCGATCAGGCCCACGGTGATCAGACTGACGATCTTCTCGAGCTTCAACGCATTCAGCAGCGATCGGTTCTGATCCATCCAGGTGGAAGCGGCGAGTTTCGGTCCGGCGACCGCCTCGGCCGCGCGCGCCACTGCCGGAGCGGTGAACACATCATCCAACCGCAGCTCGATCGTATTGACAACATCATTCAGATCGAGCACCCGCTGCACTGCCGGCAGCGAAGAGAACGCCCACGAAGAATCCAGATCGTACAGACCCGATTCAAAAATGCCGACGACCCGAAAATGATAGAGGCTCGGAATCACTCCCAAAGGCGTAAGCTGGCCCTGATAGCTGATCAGCGTAACTGGACTTCCCACCGTAACTCCGATCTGTTCGGCCAGGCGCGATCCCAGTACAATCGACGATTTCGCGTTGGCTGTGTTGAAGCTTGCCAGCGATCCGGCGGTCAACTTTTTCAACATTTCCGGCGTCGGAGCGTCGCCGCCGAGCGGCACACCCTTCAGCACCGCGTTGCCGCCGTGTAGCGGGCCTTTCAAAGCCACTTGCCCGTATAGACCTGGTGTCGCCGCTACTACGTGAGGAATTTGCAAGAGGCGCGGCAGAAGCCGCCGCCAATTGTCGATCCCGAATTCCGGGTTCCGTTCGAGCACATTCACATGTGCTGTCGCGCTCAACAAACTCGATTCAAGCGTATATTTAAAGCCGTTGTTCACCGCCAGCACAATAATTAATGCCGCCACGCCGGCCGCTACCCCAAGCACCGAAATCACGCTGATAACCGAAATCGCCGTCTGCTTGCGCTTAGCGCGCAAATAGCGGGAGGCGACCATCCATTCGAAACGGGACATAAAAACTAATCAAGCATACTTGAAATCTTGATGGAAGCTCTTAGCGTTCAGCGATTAGCCTTCAGCTTAAAAAAACCGCATGCCCACCGGCTAGAATCAAAAACTATAAAAGCCGGCGCGTTCCATACCGCGCCGCGCTTCGGGGTTCTTCATAAAAGTGTTCCATACGAAACCGGTGCGCAAATTTTCCGCCATAAGCATCGTGATCCCGGTGTCGATCGCAATCACATCCGTATCGAACCAGTTCGTGAGCGGATTGAATGCATTGACGAACCCGTAACGGCTCCAGGCCTGCGTGCCGTAGCGTTCTTTCATATGCTTGAGCACACGCAAGGTGGGCTGCGGCAGAAAGGGCAGGGAACCGCCCGTCGCGCTGGGCACTACCGTTCCATCGATCGGGCCGGTCTTCGGCGGCCCGCCCCACACCACGTATCCGTTTACCGAATCCGACGCCGTAATGCCCCACAGATCGTCACTGTAATCGGGAAATTGCTTGTGCAATTCCAGGCAGAACCGCCGATGTACTTCCGTCGCGGTGATGGAATTCTTGAAGTAGTCCACATAGCGATCGCGCTTGCCCCGGAAGTCGAACCACGCCGCCGAGTACTGATGCACGAACAGCGGTGCATACGACCCGACATAGCGCATGCCGTCAAATTCGAAGGTAAGCCGCTTCCAGGCGTTCCACGTACTCGCCCGCAGTGGATGCGGCGTCGAGCCGAGCCCCAACAGATACATCATCATCAACTCGCTGTAGTAGTCCCAGCGGTAGGGCAAAAATCCCCCCTCCGGAGACCAGCCGTGCGGCAGCAGGTTCGTATCTTCGGAAAGCCACGTCCATTCCACGCGATCGAAAATCTTGTTCGCCAAACTCGTAATTTCAGAAGAGCGGAAATGTTGGCGGCAGGTAAGAATTCCGCAAAGCAGCAGCGCCGTATCGATCGAGGAGACTTCCGAGTCCCAAATGCGCTCTCCCGTTTTGATGTTCGCCCAGTGATAAAAAAATCCCCGCTGGTTCGGCATTTTATTGAACAGCCAATCGAGCGTCACGCGCACGCGCTCCCGGGCGTCGGCCATCGAAACATAGCCGCGCTGCTGTCCGATACAAACAGCGGTCAGCCCAAATCCGGTAGCGGCGATACTCGCTACCGTGCCTTTATCTTCGCTTCGGACATTGGCGCGGTCTTTTACCAGTCCCGTTGCCGGGTCCGCCTGGTCCCAGAAAAATTGAAAATTGGCCTTCTCGAGATCTTCCAAGAACTGATCGTCCTGCGGTGACAGATTGGCAGCCGAGAACTCAGCTGCGTACATCCCCGGTGTCGGTTGCGCGCGCAACAGGAGCGTGGGCGTAGACGCCAGCCCCCAAAGCAATTGGCGGCGCGTCACACGCCCGCCGGGCCTTTCCTGACGTGGAGAGAGACAATCGAAGCGTTGGCAGCCCACATGAACATTAAACGACGGCGCACCCTCACGATCCTAATAACCCTGGCTGTGCTGGGACTGGCTGCGGCGCTCACGCTCGTGCTGGTCCAGCGGTCGCGGCCCCGGCAACCACTCCATGTGGTAGGCGTGGTGTTGCGCGACGACGCCGACCCGGCCAAGCAAACCCCAATCCCCGGAGCCACAATCGAAGCCGTTAGCGGCAACGCGACGGTCGCCGCCGCAAGCGATGACGCCGGCTTTTTCAGGATCGATTTTGAGCCGAGTTGGGAACGCGACCGCAAAGTGGCGCTAACTTTCAGCCGCGATGGATATCAGTCGTTTGAATCCGGCGGCTGGCGCAACGGCCAGATCTGCGTCGCCCGCATGACGCCGCTCGAGCGCGTAATACCGGTGGTCACTAAGGGGCCACGCATCGCCATCAGCAACCTGCGGGTCCGCTATACGATCAAAAACACGACCACTACCAACATCGGCAGCATTGCCAATCCCTTCGAAGTCGGTAATCAGGGTTCGGTGCCTTGTGACGGTGCGCCCACCTGCTCTCCGGACGGCAAATGGCGCGCCACGCTTAATTCACAAGTGTTCGATGCGGGCGCCGGCAATGAGTACCGCAACGCGCGGCTGTCCTGTATCGCGGGGCCCTGTCCGTTTTCTAAAGTCACCAGCGAAAACTTGCAGCAGCCCGGACAAATCATCCGTGTCTCCGTTCTCAATTGGTCGGATACGGTCACATACTTCGTAGAAGCCGAAGTCGCTCACACCGCCATCGGCAATATCGTGCGGTATTTGTATCCATTCAAAACAGGCCCGTCGATGAACTTCACACTACCGGCGGGCTCCGAAGGCCCCAGCATCGAAGCGGATTTAGGCGGCATGGAAATCGTCTTCCCCCTGGGTCCCGCGCTGAAACTCTCCTGGGCCGCCTGCTCGGCCACTCCGGCCCCCGACCACACCACCCAGTTCCGCTGTCAGCTCAAAGACGGCTACGAGTTCCAGTGAATGGCTGTTAGCTTTTGGTTATCAGTCGGCTTTCCGAGCCGGCTTCGGTGTGGCTTCAGGAAAGTTCCTCTGAGTAACTGGAGCAACATACCAGAGGAAAATCGTGCGGCCAATTCGCCGCGTGGGAGGAATCCGTTTCGCCCAGGACGGCCTCTGATTCAAATCGAGAAAGCTTACGCTCACGGCGTTCCACCCTGGTTTCGGCCCATCGTTTGGAACGGGCACGAACTTGGGAAGCTGGTGGCCCAGATCAACCCCATAAGCGCTGTTCAGCGTGGAAATTGCCGCTTCGGTCACGCCGGCCCTCGCGAAGAAATCGGCGAGCCGGTCCATGTCCTGACCCCAATCAAGGTCTGAGTCGGCAAGAATGTTTTCGGGCTTCGAGCCAGCCAGCTCATTTGTGTAAGCCAAGTAATCGGGATGAATGCGGATACTGGAGATCACTTGCCAAATCAGGAGTAATCCCGCCGCCAGGCTCACCGGAATTCGCCAACGGGAGCGATTTTTGATCACAAGCGCGAAGCCAACTCCACAGATCACCGCGAACGCCGAGTATATTGGCAGGATATGCCGGACCCCGATGTTGATCTGGCTCGGCATCGCCACAAGCAGAATGCCGCTTGCGAACGCCAGTGCCATGCCGAGTTCACGACGGCGCCTTCGGATCGCAGCCGCACAGGTCGCGATCAGCAGAATCAAAGTCCCCGCCGGCGTCTTCACAGCAAGTATGACTGGGAAATAATCCCAGAATCCGCTACTGCTGATCTTGCCCAGGAGATAAGACTCGTGGCCTGCTTTATTGTGGTGCCAGACATCATAGATGCCGCTGAACATATGCTCGGCTGGAAGCCGCATGCCGCCAACGAGCGGGATTTCCCTCGCGATTGGCCCGAACGTGAACCGGTATCCAACCCAGATGATAATCGCCGCGATTACAGCCGCTCTGCGCGCCGCCGGAATTCGCTGTTTGATTTCGAATTTGATCTTCTGAAGACCGGGGCGATCGCAAAAAATGTACCAGGCGTACATCACCAGCCAGGCTGCAGGCAAAAAGACGAGAGATGAGAACTTGGATAAAACGGCGCAGGCTAATAACACGCCGAGCAAAATGGTCCGGGCGCGATTCGGCTTTGTAACCCAAAACAGTGAGGCCACAACCGCCGCAGTCGTGAACGCCGCCAGAGCCATATCGGTGGTGATCAGACCGGAGTGCGCCAGAATTGGCGGCAGGGTCGTGAAAAACGCTAGCGCGAATACTCCCGCGAGCGCACCTGCTACGCGATACGCCCAAAGAAATACTGCGGCTGAACCAATCCAGAAGAACAGGAGAATTCCGGATCGCCCCAACGCAAGAACACGGTCGTAGTGCGCCCCCCAGCCCAGCAATTTGAACCCTTCTAAATACATGTTGGGGTCATGGTGGGAGCGCTCTCCCGCCAGATACGGAACTAAAGCGCCCACCACGCGTGCGACCGGCGGATGCTGATCCTCGTAGTTGTATTTGTGCTGGTCGAGCCACTGCATTCCGGCCGCAATATGCGCAACTTCATCGATCGTGTGGCTGAATACATAGTATGTGCCCGCAATTCGTAGCGAGCCAATCAGAATCAAAACTAGCGCGGCCAGGATCGACCAAAGCGGCGGACCTGTGCGAGCGCTAATCATTGCTGGCGCCCGTTTCTCATGTATCATTCGTTTTTAGCGACATACCTGCACCGGAACCCGGAGCAGTAGTGTTCGAGCTCGCGCACACCTGCACTGCAGTCACATTGCTCGTACTATATTTGCATCGAGGGCGATGCTATGATGCGTTCACGCGGCATCCTATTTGTGGATGTTCGAGAGGATCACGATCCCAACGCGCTAGAAGGCCGGACCAGCGGCGCTAATTGCGCTACACGCGCAGGCCCCCTGGAGCGATCGCGAAAGTTCCCGGATGGTTTGTCTCAGGCTGGGGCGTCGTGTGGCGCATTCCGGCTGCAAGAAAGACGTGTTTCATGACGTATTTGTCATACGCCTCGCGGCTTATAATATGCCCACTCAGTTCCGGGGTTGAATTTTACAAGACGATTTCCTATAACCCGACCACGTCAGCAAGCGTGTGCAGTTCCGAACGGTGTGCTTCGACCTCTGGAACAAATATGTCGCCTGTGCCGGCGGTGGGCGATCAAAACAGCTCCTGAAAATGCGTCCATTCCCCGCTTCTGGCCAACATGCTCGCGGACCTTTGTTATGAGATCAGCATCGTTCTTAGCCGGAGATGGACAACTTTCCGGCGCCGGAACCGGGCGTCCAATGAGACGACTTACGACTGGGGAAGTTCCAGATGTGAGATCCATTATCGATTCAGAAAATATTCCGCGGTGTCCTTTCATTACCACGGCTAGATGCGTAGGAGTTTGCTCCACAATGCGAAAGATATCCATTCCGCCAGTCGCGTTCCTTAAGCGCATATCGAGCGCAAAGCGGTCGGGCGGCAACTGATTGCTCCCGTACTTCTGCCAAAATCCCGAGAGGTTGCTTTCATCGCCAGAGTTAAAGGCACTAAGCCACTCGTTGAAGATATCGACGACGGGACTTTCAGCGCGCGCGCTACGAGAAGCAATCATCGAGCAAAAGACGACCAAAACGCTGAGACGAATCAGGGTCGATCGAACTGGTGAATTAGTTTTGCTGTTGCGCATAGAGTTTTACGATCCGAGATGAAATCTTGTTTGCATCGGTCGCACTCCGTGTGTGGGTAGCCTGTCTGGTTTCAGTACTTCAGAGCGCAACCACCCATGGTGGGGTCGAATAGCGGTTTGGACTTTTGCGCCCTTCGATGCGTCTCAGCAATACGATCCCCATGGATTGGTTGCAAGCGTTTCATTACAATGAGCCAATGCCGGTCGACGCTTCACGCACGCGCGCCGCATATCTTGCCTACCTCGCGCTGGCCCTGCTCTTCGCCATTGCCGTAACCAATCGAATCCGCGATGCAGTCGACCGCTTCGACGAGCTCTTTCACGGCGTCGAACGGGCTCGGACTCCATTTGACTTGGTCGATGCGGATCTGTCGGCGAGCTATCTGCAGCCCGAAGCGCGCGCCGCGGGTCTCAAAGATGGCGACGTAATTTCAAGCATCGGAAGCCGTGCCATCCGCGGCTCTACCGACTATTACTCGTTGCTTCGAAAGGCCCGGCCGGGTGGCCGGTTGAGTGTCGGCATTCAGTCGTCGGGCAGCTCGCGGCGGGATATTTCGATTGAACTGCGGCCGTTCTTTCCCGCCGGTCCCAAAATCTCGGATTGGTTTTCTTTCGGCATCCTGGAACTTGCGATTCCGTTCTTCTGTCTGGCCCTCGGATTCTGGGTTGTGGCCGTGCGCATCCGCGACAAGCGCGCCTGGCTTCTGCTGCTCCTGATGCTCAGTTTCCCCGAATTCGCCTATAGCCAGTTCGGGACTTTATATGGAAGAGACGATCTGGCCGAAGCGATCTTCGGCGCCTATCATCAATTGTTCACCGCTATCTGGCCTACTGCCCTTGTGCTCCTCGCCATATATTTTCCGGAACGCCTGGATATCGATCGGCGGATTCCCTGGGCAAAATGGCTCGTTGTCGGGCCTTCGCTATTTAAAGTCTTCCTGGCCGCTACCGTCGTCACGCTACTGCGTCATCACGCCGCTGGCGCGCGCGATCTGCTACGCATGTTGGCTCTCCCTGACAAATTCTCGCTTCTGTGGCTCGCGGCGATAGAGGTGGTCTTATTCTTCGCAATCCTGGCATACAAGACGCTGACCGCCCTGAATCGCGATGCCCGCCGAAGGCTGCTTCTCCTGGACGCCGCAACAGCCCTCAGTCTCGCGCCGGTTATTGTGTGGCTGACGCTTAGAGAGGCATTCGGGATCGCCGTGTCCGACTGGTTCCAATTTCTGGCGCTGGCCCTGCTCCTGCTGTTTCCACTCACCATGGCCTACGCCATCGTCGTGCATCGCGCCATGGATGTGAGTGTAGTGATCCGCCAGGGCCTGCAATATCTCCTGGCAACGGGCGGCGTCCGCGTCTTCCAAGTCGCCGTCAGCATCGCAATTATCGTGCTGGCCGCGACCATGAGCGCCGGCCGCAATTCCGTCCTTGCCCGCGTTCTGCTTATTTCCGCCGGCTTCGGACTACTCGCCTTCACCCGCATCTTTGCCGAGCGCGTTCGCCGCTGGCTCGATCGCCGGTTTTTCCGCGAAGCCTACAACGCCGAGCAAATCCTAGGCGACCTTGCCAACCGGGTAAGAACCATGGTCGAAACCCGTCCGCTCCTCGAAACAGTCGCGCGCAGCATCTCCCAATCGCTGCACGTCCCTCAGGTATCTCTGCTGCTGAATGGCGGCCAAGGCTTCCAGGTCGCCTACCCGGATTCAAACGGCGTCGAAATTCCGCAGGACGGCCTCGCCGTTCGCCATCTACAAAAGGATCAGCATCTCCTGGTCGATTGGAGCGATTCTGCTTCGTGGGTCCGGAACGCCGGAATCGCCGAGCGCAACTCTCTCGAAAAACTTCAATCCGAACTGCTCCTGCCGCTCTCGCCAAATCGAAAGCTCATCGGCATCATGAGCCTTGGACCGAAGCAATCCGAAGAGCCATTCACTAGTTCCGATATCCGCTTGCTCGATTCCGTCGCTACCCAGACCGGCCTCGCGCTAGAAAACAGCCGTCTGACCGCGGAAATTGCGGCGGAGGTAGCCCAGCGCGAGCGCATGAATCGCGAGCTCGAAATTGCGCGCGAAGTACAGCAGCGCCTCTTCCCGCAAATCGTTCCTGTGATTCCCGGCATCGAACTGGCCGGATTCTGCCGCCCTGCGCTCGGTATCGGCGGCGATTACTACGATTATTTTGCGTTGCCCGATGGCGGTCTCGGCATTGCCGTTGGAGACGTGTCCGGCAAGGGAATCCCCGCCGCGTTGCTAATGGCCAGCCTCCGCGCTTCCTTGCGCGCGCAAACCATGCGCACCGGAACCGATCTCGCTGCGCTCATGGAAAACGTCAACACGCTGGGCTATGAAAGCTCCACCGTAAGCAAGTACGCGACGTTCTTTTACGGCCAGTATTCACCGCAATCGCGTGTTCTGCACTATGTGAACGCCGGCCACGAACCGCCGCTGGTCTTTCGAGCTGGTGATCTGATTCCTCTCGAAACCGGCGGCCCCGTCGTCGGCCTGCTCCCCGG